>JAHCMJ010000247.1 GCA_019192485.1 Cyclobacteriaceae bacterium HetDA_MAG_MS6
GCAGATAGCCAAAGAAGCTCCTGTTGCTCTCGCAGATAAAAACGATTTGGAGGATAGAAGAGGAGAGCCTGAATCCAGGCAATTGCTACGAGAACGAGAGGTTATATATCATAAAGAAAAGTTGTCCGCCGTCAATTTATCCCTATCAGGAACCATCTATTGGGAAGATGTTGAAAGCGGTGAGAATGGATGGACTACAGAAGCTTATTCAGGAGAGGACCTTTGGCATACTCAAGACAGGAACTATTCCAGTCCATTTAATAGCTGGTGGTGTGGGGTAGAAGGCTTGGGTGATTATAAAGATGTAGGACGTGTCAATACCGCTGCGGTTTCGCCTGAAATCAATTTGACTAGTGTTACCGGGGAAAGCCTCTATCTCAATTTTGATGAGTCCTACTGGACTGAATCAGGATATGACTTCTGTATGGTAGATATCTCTACTGATGGAGGAGCTACCTGGGTTCCACTTAGGGGAACGGCTGGTGAAGCAGATGCGCCATCTGGATCTTCACAGGGATGGATAAGATCCTCGCTGGATATCTCGGCTTATATAGGTGAGAGTATTCATATCAGATTTTACTTTGATACAGGTGATCAACATCAAAACTGGTATTCAGGCTGGTATTTTGATAATATCCAAATTGCTACTTATCCTGGAAGCCCAGGTGAGTGGTTAAGGATCAGTACCTCTAACTTTCAAGTAAATCCTGACCAGTCTCTTGATATCGAAGTAACAGTTGATGCTACTACCTTAAATTCAGGTACATATGAGTCAGCCATTATCATTTATTCAAATGACCCTCAAGCTACAAGTATAGGAGTACCGGTGGAACTGGATGTAATGGGCGCACCCAAGATACAGCTTGCTACGACAGCGGTAAATTATGAATCGTATTATGTTGGTTACGCAATTGAAAAGACTGTCGAGGTCAGGAATGTTGGGTCAGCTTCATTGAATATCATTGATATAGCCTCGGATGTATCAGAATTTTATACTAATCAAAATTCTTCATTACTTGAACCTCAACAAACGATGGAGCTGTCCATTTTCTATCAGCCTGATATGGTTGGATTAGATGAGGGCACTCTTACCTTGTACAGCGACGATCCGGTGTCACCGCAAGTGACTATTGCCCTTGAGGGAGAGGGGATAGAGCCTCCGGTTATCGAACTAAGTGCGGCTTATTTAGAACAAAGCTTAATGGCTGGCGAGAGTGCTATACAAAATTTGACCCTTGGAAATACCGGAGCCAACGAACTGGAATGGGAATTGATACTCACAACTTCAGGTACGCAAAGTTTTGATAGGGATCGTTCGGAGGACGTGATGAGTACCACATTTGCTCCAGAGGAGCATGGCACTCTTCCATCATTTGCGGCAGTGGCGGATGTCTTGGAAGCTGATCTGGATGCAGTGCCATTTTATGAAAGCTTTGAAAATGGCAACTATGATGGCTGGGAAGATGGACCTGACAAAGCCGTCAGAGAAGTGACAAATGAAACTGCGGCTGTAGGAGAATACAGTTTCCACTATCAGAACTCCGAACCTGCATCGGACCATTACCGGGGAGTTCACAAACGATTCAAGTCAGGCTCGCAGCCATATCATGTTAGTTTTTATGTGAAGTCTGCCTCAAAACTGAGCAACGATGGTTATTTTGTTTTAGTAGATAGTGAGGGTTATATCGTTGCATTTTTTTACATGAGAAGCAATGGTAAAATTTACATGAACGATGTAGTAACCGGTGATAACACCATTCCCTACAACGAGAATCAATGGTATCGTATTGATCTGAAAGATATAGATTGGAATGATAAAGATTTCGATTTCTATGTTGATCATCAGCTCATCAAGGCAGACATTCCTTTCAGAAGGTCGGAAGCCAGTGATATTGCGCAGGCTTTCATGTACAATTTGGACCCCTCAGAAGCCTGGTGGGATGATATCAGACTTGGTGATTCCTTTTCTTGGATTTCGCTTGATCCTACGAATGGGATTGTTTCTTCAGCATCTTCGGAACAAGTGGAAGTCGGTTTTGATGCTTCCGAACTCTACGGAGGAAGTTATGAAGCCTCATTGCTTGTCAGAAACAATGATCCAGGGAATCAGGAAATTTTCGTTCCGATAAGCCTGAATGTTGCTGGTATTCCAGACATTCAAGCCCCTTCCACCTTAACCTTTGAAGATGCTTACATAGGATATGAAACTACAAAAGTCGTGGAGATCCAGAATACCGGAACGGACATGCTGGCAGTGTCTGACATTCAATTTGATGAAGAGAGTTACAGTGTAAATATCTCCTCTTTTGCTTTAGCTCCTGAGGGTACGCGAGAAGTCGAGATTACCTATCATCCCACTGCGATGGAAACGGACCTGGCTACCCTGACCATTACCAGCGATGACCCTGATGAAGAAACGTTATTGATTGAGCTTTCAGGAAACGGCATTCATCCTCCCCAGCTTACTTTGAATCCCACAAGTATGAGTGAATCCCTGCCAATCGGAGGACAATCCATTCGGGTATTGACCATCGGTAATAACCAAGGGCTTGATGAGGTAAGATGGGAGCTTAAAACCAACTATCACCCTGCAACGGAAAGCGAATCGATGGCTTTGTTCGATGCAATGGAGGTCCACGATATTTTAGTAAACGATAAAAATTCATTGAAGGGCGCACCTTCCAGAGCGCAGGCACCAGAACGCATGCAAGGACAATATCTGAATGGTCTACCGCAGTATACTACTGGCTCAGTCGCAGATGGTGATACGCTCTATCTAATAGATGACTGGGGACTGTTTACCAAGTATCATATTCCATCACAGACTGTAGCAGAAAGTATTCAACTTCCTTACTCCGTATACGGCCTGGCATTGTTGGACGGCACTTTTTGGATGAGTGATCTATTCACTAGAGAGGTGTATGGATTTGATACGAATGGTAATTTTGTGGGTTTTTTTAGTGCACCAGAGTCCGGACCAAAAGTCATTGCCCGCGATGGAGAATACTTACTGATCACCAAAGCTTCAGGATGGAATGCCTTTGACATTGGTAGCTTTTATCGCATGGACACAGAAGGAAATGTGTTGGAGATTGTTGATAATCCGGGGCTTTACCTGGATGGTATGACCTATACGCTAGGGAGGCTTTGGGGTGTCCTGGGTAACAACAATACATTTGCGTATCTCTATGACTTTTCTGTAGTCGATGGGGAAATTCAGGTCAATGACTTCATTTATCATAATAAAACTGATGATGATTTTCATTTTAACCTGACTAGCCTGGATCAAAAAAGTATTGCGAGCATTGGTTTCTATGGAACATTGATGGAAATACATGTACCAAGTTGGGTTGGCTTTGAGGAGTCTAGCGGAGTGGTGGCTGCAGGAGAAAGCCAGGAGTTGAACATAGCTTTTGATGCGACTAACATGGTTGGCGGAAACTACAATGCTGAGCTTACGATCGTTAGCAATGATCCGGCCAACCCTGAATGGATTGTCCCAATGTCCCTGGAAGTGATTGGGGAACCGGAGATAGCAATACGAACAGATGTTCTTGATTTTGGTGAAACCTATATTGGCGCTGCAGAGATACAATCTATTTGGGTTATTAATGAAGGTGATGGCATATTGAGTGTAAGTGCTAACCTGGAAGCAAATGATCACTTCGACCTGGAGGAATCCAACTTTCAAGTTCCAGCTTTTGACTCTATCGAGGTTTCAGTTGTATATGCTCCACAAGAGGTTCAGGATGATCAAGTTATACTATTTATCTCCAGTAATGATACAGATGAAATGGAGTCAGAGGTTTTGCTTTCAGGAGAAGGGAAAGAGCCTCCAATTATCGCTGTACAGCCTTCAGAGATTATCGAAGCACTCCTGACTGGGGAATCTTCCATCAAGACGGTAACTATAGACAATACTCAGGGGCAGGATGCTTTGAGTTGGGCACTTTTCTCTAGAGAAAATGTGGAAATGGATTCGCCAGTTACAGGCAACAACTACGATTACCTATGGTTGGATAGTGACTCAGTGTCATCGCTCTACGAGTGGGAGGAAATCTCTGATACTGGTTCCAGCATCATTGCTGATATAGCGGATGAAAGTGTTTCAGGTCCATATCCGATCGGATTTGATTTTCCTTTTTATGGTAACTACTACTCAGTGTTTTACATTAGCTCAAATGGATTCATCACCTTCAATCCGAATTCTGATCCAGGTTGTTGTGTTGGACAACCATTGCCAAATGAAGATAACATTGACAACTTGATTGCTTTTGCCTGGGAGAATGGATACCCAAGAGGTGATGTGTTTTATGACAATCAGCAAGACAAGACCATTATTCAATTTTCAGATTATGGCACATACGGTTCTCAGTTTGAAGGGGACATCACAGTTCAGGTGATTATCTATCGAGATGGCCAGATCAAGATCAATTATCAATCGGTATCAGGCTACTATCTTGGTAATTTGCTCTCTGTAGGCATAGAAAACGAGTTTGGGACCGAAGGTGTTCAAGTGTCTCTTTGGGAGAGCTATATACATAATGAGTTGTCTATTCTATTTATGCCTTCCCCATCGTGGATAGAGGCCGAACAATACCAGGGTATTATACCAGCAGGTGAGTCTCAAGCGTTAACCATAGAGCTGGATGCCGCCGACCTTGCTGTAGGTTTGTATGAGGCATCATTGCTGACTTTAAGCAATGATCCATTAGATCCAATAGTAGAAATCCCGGTAGAGCTTCTGGTTTCGAATGATGTTATCATTGAGCTGACCCCTGACAGTTATTCGGTAAGCCAGGAGATTGGAGAGACTAGTTTTCAAGTCCTTACCAACCTAGATCAATTTGAGGTTTCTACTACAGATGAATGGCTAACTGTTAATCAAAATGGCTCCATTGTTTCACTTGAATATCAGGAGAATGAGTCAGCGTCTAATAGGATCGGTGAAATCACCATTTCTGGAGGTAATACTCAAGCTATTTTCACACTTACTCAGTTTGGAGCAACACCCTACCTTGCTGTCAATCCTGCTACTGTCTCTGTTGACTTCAATGCAGGGACAGTAGCTTTTGATGTGACTACCAATCACGAAGCCTATTTAATCTCTTATGAGGAAAATGGTTGGTGTATGGTGGAAGACGATGGTTTGGGTAGTATTACCGTCAATTTTTTGGAAAATGAATCCATTTCAGAGAGGAAGATGACTATAACCATAGAGGCTGGAGAACTCTTATCTGAGCTTACGCTGACTCAAAGTGGAAGAGCATTATCTATAGATGAATCTCTTGGCTCCTACATATATCCTAATCCGTCTAAAGGGGTTTTCATCATAGAAGGAGCGAAGTCCGAGGATGTACAGATCATTGATGTCACAGGGAAAAAAGTCCCTTTCTCGCAGAAAATGATAGATGGTAAGCTATATATTGATGTCGGGAGCAGGGGAAACATCTACTTTGTGAAATATAATCATCAGGTAGCAAAGGTGATTATTTCCAAATAACAAATTTGCAAGAAGTAGAAATAGGATTTTATGAGTTAGTCGATTTCAGGAATTGAACCTTTTCTAGCAAGAAAATATTAACTTTTAATGTGATTTCGAGATAAGGATATGATATGAACAAAACCGCTATTCAGAGGTTTTATTCAATTTTTCAAGGATCATCGGTAGGAATCTTACCGATATGGAAGATTCTGGCACCCCTCCGTTAATCAAACTCTAAGTAAAGAGGGTTCAGAATGACACGGAAGGTTTTTTGATTGTTCTTAGGTCGGACTCACGTTAACTTTTAGCTTAATACGACTTTAATATGATGAAATTCAGAATCTTTCTCATGGTATTCGGTGTCCTTTTCACCCTATGTAACTGCCAACCAACCGTGTCAAATGATACCTCAAAAATCGAAAGAGGTATGATCAAAGTGACTGTACTCTACCCTAACGAGGAAGGGAGGTCGTTTGACATGAGCTACTATGCGGAGAAACATATGCCAATGGTTGCTAGTCTATTTGGTGAGGTGCTCAAGAAATATGCCATTGACCGGGGAATAGCTGGCAGAACACCCGATGATTCTATTCCATATCAGGCTATAGGATATTTTTATTTTGACCAACTTTCAGACTACGAGAAGGCTTTCGGCCCCAATGCCGAAACAATTCTTAGGGATATTCCCAACTACACTGATATACAGCCGATTGTTCAAATCAGTGAGGTGCTCTATTGACCAGCGGAGGGAGAAGTAGCATTGACCTCGTTTGTTCAGGATATCATGCCTAAATATCATTTAAGGCTTTATCGCGCATAAAAAGTCACAAAGCTCATTAGGAAATCATCAGCACTATTGATTGGCAAATCAGGAATACAACCCCATGTCATCATGCTCCCAAACGAGTCAATTCAGATTGTCTGAGGATGGAATTATAGCCATCTATTGCCAATTTGGTTAACTTTATTCCCAAATAATAATTGAGCTATGGATAAGTCGTCTAACGGAGGTGGAAGAGTCGTAGTCATCATTTTAGTCATTGTAGTTGTGCTAGGTGGATTGGGAGGTGGGTGGTATTGGCTCCAGTATAAGCCAGCGCAAGAGGCAAAGGAAAAAGCTCGCCTGGAGCAAATCGCCAAAAAAGAGGCGGAGCAAAAAAGAAAAGAACTGGCAGCACAGCAAAAAGCGCAATACGAAAAGTTGATTGAGAATGCTGATGCAGAATTTAACCTGGGGAACTGGGAAGCGGCGTATTCTCTTTACTCAGATGCATCATCTCTTTTACCCGATCAGCAATACCCTCAGGATCAATTGACTTTAGTCAATGCTAAGCTGGATGAAATAGCAGCATTAGCTGCTGGCGTGCCTGGAATAGTGGAAACCATTTCTGCAGCTACCGGACGCTTTTACATCATTGTATCAAGTAGTATAGATGACGATTTGGCGATGGATCATGCTGATAAACTGGCCCAGGAAGGAAATGCGGTAAAGATCATCGAGCATGATACAGATACGATAGTGTATTATCGTATATCTGTCGCAGACTATGATGTCCGGGATCAAGCGATGACTGCTTCGGCATCATTTGGTACTAATGTAAACGAGGCCTGGGTATTACAGTATTGATATCATGTGAGGCCT
>JAHCMJ010000248.1 GCA_019192485.1 Cyclobacteriaceae bacterium HetDA_MAG_MS6
TCTGCACCTCACCTTTCAATAGGGATAGTCCGGCATTGGTTATGGATAGCGTGATTTCATGAGATTCATTTTCAAGCGAAACGGAAATACTTTCAGGATCGATGACTGCTACCGGAGGCTCAACACCTATTCCTATTACGTCTAGCGTGAAATCACCAGCATTACTGGTAATGCTTAGATTTCCAGCGTGTTGTGCTAGCTCATCCGGAGTAAAATAGATCGTAAGTACACTACTGGAAAGATCATCTATGATTAAAGATGTTTCCGAAACTTCCACAGTAGGGATATCTGAAGAAATATCATATATTTCCAATATTCCTGCACCAACGTTATTGATGACAATCTCCATTTCCTCTTGATAGCCGATAGGTACCTCAACAAAATCAACGACCAGATTTTCGATTTCAAGGATAGGAATATTGGGTGGTACGCCAACAGCTTTCCAAGCTTCCGTAACCGCCAAGTGCTCCGAACTCCCCTCCCCAAACAAGTCGATAGCAGATTGCTCTCCGCCGTACCTTGCATCAGGGTAGTCAGAGGTGCTAGTCAGATAAACAGTTAGGTTGCGATAGGCAATTTGCTGCGCGGCATCGATACCAATACTTGGCACATCGTACACATAACCTTTGTCATTTACCCCTGCTCCTCCTTCCACCAGCAGATAGAACCAAAAATTTTGTACACCACTATTAAAATGAACACCTCCATTATCCCATGATTCTGTGTGCCACAGATCACCCAAGTAGGTATCAGGGCTTCCCTGAGAATTGGGATCACTCATAGAACGGATCATACTTACTCCATCTGTAAAGACCTGATCTCCCAAGTTCCAACTCGCGGTAGCAGGGAATGTCTCAAACTCGATAGCCTGACCAAAAATATCGCTGAATGACTCATTGAGGGCACCAGGTTCATAAGCATAAACCAGATCCGCTGAGTGCTCGGTTACTGCATGTGCTATTTCGTGACCAACAATATCAAGGGAAACAACAGCATTTGTGGTGACACCATCGCCGTCTCCGTATGTCATCCGAAACCCGTCCCAAAATGCATTAAAGTAGTTAATACCATAATGGACATAGGAGTTAATAGCTGCTCCTGAACCGTCAAAGCTATTGAGACCAAAATTGGCAAGAAAATAATCGTAGGTCACTGCAGCCCCAAAATGAGCACTTACCCCGGCTTTATTATTGTCTTCGTCAAAATAGTCATCAGCCTCTGAAAAGAGTACCGCAGACTCATAGTCTACGCCATTCTCCAGGTCATAGGTGAAAATTCCCTGCCCTCTTGTACTATCTACAAGCCAATAGTTTTCCCCATCAAAGTCTGTGGATAAATCAACTTCTCCATCGTATAGAGATATTCCTGAGACCTCAGTAGTGGTAATATGATGAAGTCGATCATAGGAGTTGATGACTCCTCCATTGTGCGCGCTTACGTCGACAACATGTCTTCCGATTGGTTCTTTCGTATATATTTCAAACCGGTACACTAATCTCAAAGGCTCCCTCTTATCATACCTGCGACTTGTAAAGTATAATTTACCTTGTGGGAAGTAGGTAGCACTTTCGTCTCTTTGCTCCTCCTTTAACAGCCTCTCCATCTTCGGACTTTCCCACATGTATGATTTTGCTTTCAACGAACTCGTAGCTATCCCCAAGGCTTCCTTTTCAGAAATGGAAGGACGAGCTTCGACCTGTGGTACAGGATGAAGTTTTCCGTTAGCGGATAGTGCTAATGCTCCTTTGGAGTGAAGGATAAACTCCGCACCAAAAATCTCTACTCCCTCATACTTTTGAATGTACCTGGTGTGTGTAATGCCAATTCTATCTATGTTTTGAGAGATTTGCTCAAAATCAATGGCATCTGCAACCCTCAAATAAGTGCTAAGATCAGAAACATCCCTTAAGTCCGTATTTCTTTTGAACTTGATATAGCGTGGATTCCCATTTCTGTCCCATGCTATTTTGGCAGCATTATCGAAGTAAGGGCTTTTTGGGTCTATTTGTCCAGAAACATGAGATAGGCTAAAAACACAAATAATGGCGAAGGCGATTGCGGTTGCTTTTTTCATTTCGGTGTTAGATAAAAAATCTCAAGAGCCAATTCAATAGGTAGCACCATTAGGCTATTAGACCCTTGAAGTTGCAAAATGGTGTATTCTCTAAAAAACTAAAGCAGATAGCGGGTATACAATTCGTTTACCAATCCACACACAGCTAATCTACCTGGCCAAAAAAAGGACTCTCCGTACCGCAGTGGTGTCACCTTTCGAGAGTGTAGGTACGCATCAAATGGATACCTCATTGGCTACAAGATACATCTTGTGAACTACAAGTATCTGCGAAGCCGCTAGCCAATAAAGCAAACAACAGCGTTATGATTGATCCAATCTCCGATATCAAAGTCTTTCCATTTTAAACTCCTAATAAGCATCTCCAGGTGCTTCTGAACCAAACATCGAAGCATTCCAGCTAAACATCTAAAGAGAACGTCTGCATCGGTGCCGCACTCCTACATTCGAAACAAAAAAGAAAAATGAAAAGGCTAGTAGTTGTAGACGACAATCAAATGATGAGAGAGTTTCTTAGAAACTTTTTCTGCAAAGATTATTTGGTAGATACTTATGAAAGTGCTGAAGAGGTAATGACTGCCATACGATTTGATGACATCCCTCATCTCATGGTAGTGGATTATGAGTTGGCCGGACTTGATGGTTTTGAGTTACTCAAAACTCTTAAGTCATCCGGGTTTTACAGGCGCATTCCAATATTCTTTTTATCAGGGAAAAGTGAAAGTGATAAACGAATCGCGTGTCTACAAGAAGGTGCAGAAGACTTTATTACCAAACCTTTCAACCCCATGGAGCTATCTCTCAAAATCAAACGTGCGCTGAACTAATGGAAAAGGAAATCTTGCTTGTAGGTCTCGAATATAGAGCCTACGGATTGTCCAGATTAGGATATCAGGTATTCAATTATGAAGATCAATATGAAGCAATTGAAGCTCTGAGGCACCGTAAGTCTGCTCACCAGTCTATGCCTGACTTGGTTTTGATAAGAGGTTTCTTAGAGGATAATAATTCGTTTGGCGAGTTGCTAGGATGGCTAGAAGGTTTATCTACAAAAATTCCAGCGATAGTATTTGATACCGAGCTAACTCATAGAAAAAGTGTTGAAGCCCAAGATCTTGGCGCAGACGACTATATGCATGTGGATGTCAGTGACCAGAAACTCTATCGCCAAATTACGAGATTGACGGATGTTAGTTGTAATAGAGGGCTTAGAGATCATGCTAAAAAGTACGACTATCAGACTCCCCTGTGGAAGCGCGTTTTTGACATCACACTTGCAGGCTCTCTGATTCTCCTTCTACTTCCCCTATTTCTACTCATCGCCTTAGCCATAAAGCTAGAATCGAAAGGCCCTATTATTTACATGCAATCCAGAGTGGGAAGCGGCTACAAAATATTCAAGTTCTTCAAGTTCAGATCAATGTATCAGCAGGCTGATCAGATGGTTCGTCAATTGGAGCATCAAAACAGCTATTCATCAAATCCAACTCAGCAGCCAGCATCGACAACAAACCTGGATGCAAGCAATCAAGAAATACTAATTGCTGACGATCAGTTGGTTACGGAAGAATCTCACTTAATCGCTAAAAGCTCCAGGAAACGAGAAACCTTCAACAAATTCAAAAATGATCCACGGATTACCAAGGTAGGAAAAATCATAAGGAATTGTAGCATTGATGAACTACCACAACTGTTCAATGTAATTCTTGGCGATATGTCAATCGTTGGCAATCGTCCACTACCTCTTTATGAAGCAGAAATGCTGACAGATGATAAGTGGGCAGAGCGCTTCTTAGGGCCCGCAGGGATCACGGGCTTGTGGCAAGTCACAGAAAGAGGCAAATCCAATGCGTCAGCCGAATCCCGAAAAGCCCTTGATAATCAGTATACCAGACACTTCAACTTCTGGAATGATTTGAAGATTTTACTTAAAACGCCGATAGCGGCATTTCAACAAGAAAACCTATGAAAAAGTTAATGACAATTTTAATGATCTCCATCCTAACCGGAGGGTGTATGAAGCAGTTAGGGGACCTGGAAAACGAATCTCTTAACAGTGACTTAGACTTTGACTTGAGAACCATTGAAAAAGAGGAGATCAGCATTGCCTTGATCAATAACGGAACCGGTATCCCTGGAGTCCTTGTCAAATTGTGGAATGCTAATCCCAGTGATGGAGGCGAAGTGATTCTCAAAGGCATTACGGACCTAAATGGAGAGTTTCGAACAACTTACAATTTGCCTGTTGCATTTGACCAATTTATAGTCGAGACAGGATACATGGGATTGCCAGATATGATCCAGGTGTCCAGAGAGCAATTGATCTCCGAGGGCATACAAATTCGCTCAGACAGATCAGAATTCGAATTTAATGAGATTGATGATGGCAATTATCCAGCGCTTGAGAACCCTTTTAACGGGCGAACAAATACCGTGTTTACTCCACTTGGGAGTTATGGTTCCGACGGGGTTCCTGATTACCTAATTGGCCAGGATGCACTTAGCAATGAACTTTTGTCTTTTATCAACGCCTCTCTACCCGAATCACAGCCGGTACCTACTTACCATCCCAGATATATTGATCAATCTGCACAGACCAATATTGAAGTTGTGGATGAGGCAGATGTTTGGATGACATTTGTGCATGAGGGAGCAGGGTATCGCAACATTCTTGGTTTCTATACTTATGATACCGACAATCCTCCATCCACCACCGATGAAATTAGCGAAATAAAGGTGGCATTCCCTAATGTTTCCTTCTCTGGCAGCGGTGGAGGACTAGAAACCGGCGACAAGATTTACCTAGGCAGATTTCAGGCAGGCACTACCATTGGGTTCTGTCTATTTGCAAATGGCTGGAATGGGTCAATCACGGGAGGTTATCATCAGGTATATTCAGACAGCCATCTCAATCCGGAAAGTACGCCTGATAAGCAACACCATACGGTTCTTCTTTGGGATAGCGAGAATGAGCTTTTTCTTGTTGGCTTTGAGGATTTGCGTAGAGATTCCGGTAGCGATGAAGACTTCAATGATGCCATATTCTATATCACAGCAAATCCCATCACCTCGCTATCGACTGAAAATGTCAATCCCGTTGACCAGCCGCAAGATGCGGATGGTGATGGCGTGAATGACGTTTATGATGAATATCCAGATGATCCAGATTTAGCCTATAACTATTTATATCCTGGTGAAAACTCTTACGGAACATTTGCCTTCGAAGATCAATGGCCCAGAACTGGCGACTATGATTTTAATGACTTAGTGGTTGATTATCAGTATAACCAGCTGGCCAATGCAACCAACCGTCTTACAAGATTAAATGCCAAATTTGTCATTAAGGCGGTTGGAGCTGGTTATCAAAATGGATTTGGTATTCAACTGGACTGTAATCCGGAGAAGATAAGAACCATATCCGGTAATGATATTGGAGGAGATCTATTCAGCTTCAATTCAAATGGAACTGAATCAGGCCAATCCAAAGCAGTCATCGCCATCTCGGATAACGTACATCAAGGTTTTCAAGGGTTGGGTTTCATCAACACAAGTCCCTCACTATCTTACCAGCTACCGGATACTATCAACATACTGGTCGACTTGATTGATCCAGTGGCTTTTGATGATGTGGGAATAGCCCCATACAACCCTTTCTTAGTCATTAATCAAGTAAGAGGTCGTGAAGTACATCTCCCCTCCTATGAACCTACGGACCTGGTAGATCCTACCTATTTCGGTCAAGAAAACGATAGATCCAACCCTTCACTGGGGGTTTACTACAAAACTGGTATTGGACTGCCCTGGGGAATGAACCTACCTGTCTCTTTTGAGTACCCCATGGAGAAAATCGAAATACGAGAATGTTTCCTGCATTTCGATGCATGGGCTAGAAGTGGTGGCTTCACATTCATGGATTGGTACGAAGACAAAGCTGGTTTTAGAAATACTGATAAACTGTATAACCAACAATAGATATGTTTATTACACTAGCCGAAACCGTGTTTTTTATAGCAAGTGGGTTGATTATTTATACCTATGTTGGGTACGGAATCTTGATGCAGCTTGCAGGTCTTTTAAAGAAAAGGAAGCCATTTCCCGCACTTGCGGATGAGGATCTGCCAAGAGTAGCACATATTATTGCAGCTTACAACGAAGAGGACTTCATCACCGCTAAAATAGAGAACTCTCTTGCGCTAGATTATCCTACGCATCTATTAGATACTATAATAGTCACTGATGGTTCGACAGACAACACATGTCATATTGTAGCTCAATATCCACGTGTGAGGCATATTCATCTCGCTTCGAGGAATGGAAAGCTCGCGGCGGTTAATCGTGCGATGGAGCTCGTACAAGCCCCAATAACCTTTTTTTCTGATGCTAATACAGAACTTAATTCAAACGCAATCAGACATATGGTCATGCATTTCCAGAATAATCTTGTAGGAGCAGTGGCTGGTGAGAAAGTGGTCTTCAGTGAAAAAGCTGATGATGCCTCTGCTTCCGGAGAAGGTTTTTACTGGAAATATGAGTCATGGCTCAAACGCTTGGATTATCAACTCAATACAGTAGTAGGAGCAGCCGGCGAACTGTTTGCAGTACGTACGCACCTCTATGAATCACCAAGTAGTCAGACACTCATCGAAGATTTTGTGACGGCGATGACCATAGCACGAAAAGGATACATAGTGGCATATGAACCCCAGGCTAAAGCCAAGGAGTCAGCCTCAGCAAGTATCAAAGAAGAATCGAAACGAAAAGTCCGAATAAGCGCCGGAGGCCTGCAAGCTATAGTCCAATTGAAGGCACTGCTTAATCCATTTCAATTTGGCACCCTGACCTTTCAGTATGTTTCTCATCGCGTACTTAGATGGACTGTTGCTCCAGTTTGCCTGGTACTCGTTTTCATATCAAATCTTGTATTAGCTCAGCAAGGAAACCCACTATATGAGATAACTATAGCTGTACAGTTTTTA
>JAHCMJ010000249.1 GCA_019192485.1 Cyclobacteriaceae bacterium HetDA_MAG_MS6
CTCAATAGCTCCAGTGTACCATACATGTGTGATGCCAAGTGATTTGATAGCTTGCAAGGCTACGGAATCAAAGTCATTGAACTTTCCGACCCCATTTTCCTCTATTGTGCCCCATGGCACATTTTTCGATTGTTGATTGCCAAATAATCTCGTCATCACTTGATAGATTATTGGTCGCTTATCCTGTGTTTTTGCCATAGGGTTTTCGGGTGTAGGTTGGCAGCTAAAAAGAAAAGCCCCAACTAAAAAAGTAAGGGCTAATTTCGTGATTTGTGTTTTCATACGAAGGTCTGCGATGCAAACAAATGTATTAAACACAGCTAAGAAAACATATTATAGAACTCAGGCGTTCCTTTGGATGTTATTCAGGTCTTCAAAGGCTTTTTTCAATCTCGATACAAAATTCTTTTCACCTTCTCGTAACCATACTCGAGGATCATAAAATTTCTTATTCGGAACATCATCCCCTTCCGGGTTTCCAATTTGACCCTGCAGGTAACCTTCCTTAGCCTGGTAGAAGTTTTTCACGCCTTCCCAGAATGCCCACTGCATGTCCGTATCAATATTCATTTTAATAGCGCCGTAGGAAATGGCCTCTCGAATCTCTTCGGTAGTAGATCCAGATCCACCATGAAAAACAAAATTGACTGGATTAGGTCCAGTTCCAAATTTTTCTTGGATATGGTCCTGCGAGTTTTTCAAGATGATCGGAGTTAGCTTAACATTTCCAGGTTTGTAGACACCATGTACATTACCAAAAGCTGCAGCAATAGTGAAGTTGTCGCTGATCTTTTTTAGGCCGTCATAAAAGTATGCTACCTCATCTGGTTGGGTATACAGTTTGGAGTTGTCAATGTCAGTGTTGTCCACACCATCTTCCTCACCACCTGTAACACCAAGTTCGATTTCCAGTGTCATACCCATCTTCGCCATGCGCTCAAAGTACTTAACACTGATTTCCAGGTTTTCTTCAATAGGCTCTTCAGAAAGATCGATCATGTGAGAGCTGAATAGTGGTGCTCCTGTCTGATCAAAGTGTTTTTCATTGGCGTCGAGCAAGCCATCAATCCATGGCAGCAGTTTTTTGGCTGCGTGGTCAGTATGAAGCACTACGGTCACGCCATATTTTTCAGCTAGTTGATGTACGTGGTGAGCACCGGATACGGCACCAGCAACAGCTGCTTGTTGGCCATCATTTGAAAGCCCTTTGCCCGCTACAAAAACGCCTCCACCATTTGAAAACTGAATGATCACAGGAGAATTTACCTCCTTAGCGGTCTCCAGTACTGCATTGATCGAATTGGTTCCGATAACGTTCACGGCGGGTAATGCAAAGTCTTTTTCATTTGCATAGTTCAGCAGGTCAGTCACCTCTTGCCCTGTAAGTACACCCGGTCTGAATTTCATAAGATATCCTGGTTTAGATTTTTGATTTCAAGAAAATTATAGGGCAAATATAAGCGGTTAGTTCAACTCTAAAATGGCACTTGAAGTCATACTCAAAAAACAAAGGAATAATTAGAAAATTCCTATTTTAACCCTTGGCTTTTGTGTAAAAATTATGAATCAATTATTCCAATCAATCAATAGCGTTGATGCAATCGTTTGTTCTTATGATACCGTTATAGGAGAAATGGAAAATTCCTATCTTCAAGTTACGGCGTATAGACCCGACATTTTTCGAATTCACGTAGCGAGAGAGAAAAATTTTCAAAAGTTTTCATATGCAGTCATTCAATCTCCTCAACCATTTGAGGGAACTATTGAGGAAGCTGACCATGAAGTAAGAATTGAAACCACAAAGGCACAGCTAGTTATTGACAAAAGAAATTTTCTGGTCTCATTGAAGGATCAGGAAGGGCATATTCTTAACGAGGATGAGGAAGGACTGGGAACTGGTTTTCAGGGAGATCATATCAGTGTGTTTAAAAAACTACAACCTGGAGAGCGGTTTTTGGGGCTGGGAGAAAAAACAGGTAATCTTGATAGAAGGGGAGAAGGCTATACCAATTGGAATACAGATGAATTTGCCGCTCGTCCAGGGTCAGATCCCTTATATAGTTCTAATCCGTTTTACATTGGTATTCATAGTGGTCGATGCTATGGAGTTTTTCTAGATAATTCTTGCAAGACTCATTTCAATTTTGGAGCTTCCAATAATCGTTTTGCGTCCTTTTCAGCCGAGGCGGGAGATATGGACTACTATCTTTTTGCAGGCGGTTCAGTAGCAGAAATTGTTGGGGGATACACCTGGTTGACAGGGCGGATGGAATTACCTCCCAAGTGGAGTTTGGGTTACCAGCAATGTCGCTACAGCTACTATCCAGAGCATGAAGTTCGTACAGTTGCTCAGACTTTTAGGAACAAACAGATTCCATGTGATGTGATCTACAATGATATTCACTACATGGAAGATTATAAATTATTCACTTGGGACAAGGAGCGATTTCCGAATCCTAAAAAGCTGATAGATGATCTTCACAATGATGGATTCAAAGTGACCGTAATCGTTGATCCGGGAGTGAAGATAGAGGATGGCTATGAAGCTTATGATGATGGCAAAGAAAAGGATGTGTTTCTGAAGTATCCGGACGGTCAATATTACAGCGGTGATGTATGGCCAGGAACTTGTCATTTTCCTGATTTTACCAGTGCCAAAGCGCGCGAATGGTGGGGGTCAAAATTTGAAGAACTGGTCAAGCAGGGCGTAGACGGTTTTTGGAACGATATGAATGAGATTGCTACATGGGGGCATTTTTTGCCCAATATTGTGGAGTTCGACTTCGAGGGGGCAAAAACCAGTATGAAGGAGGCTCGTAATGTCTATGGTACGCATATGGCCAGGGCTACGAAAGAAGGTGTAGAGAAAATGATCGGGGATAAACGAACCATGATCATTACCCGGGCTGCCTATTCGGGATTGCAACGATATGGGTTGCTCTGGACTGGCGACAACAGCTCTACGGATGAAAGCATGATGCTGGGTTGTAGAATGGTGACCAGTATTGGGCTGACTGGAATTGCCTTCACAGGCAATGATGTAGGTGGTTTTGCAGGGAGAACGGAGGTTGATCTATTTGCCAGGTGGTTGTCTATCGCAGTATTTCAACCATTCCTGAGAGGACATACTTTTGTAAACACAGCAGATGCTGAACCTTGGGCATTTGGTGAAGAGGTCGAGGAAATTGCTCGCAATTATATCAATCTAAGATACCGGTTACTTCCTTACATTTATACCATTTTCAAAGAATCCAGCGAGATTGGTATGCCCATTGCGCGGACACTAGCAATCGACTATACCCACGATGAGTTAGTGTATGATACCAGGTTTCAGAATCAGTTCTTACTGGGGCCAAGCTTGTTAGTAGCACCTGTGGAGAGCTTTAAAGAAATCACCAAAGTCTATCTACCCGCTGGAGAGTGGTACGATTTTCATGATGGTAGCATGCATGTTGGAGAACAGATCATTTACGCTGACTGTCCTATCAGAAAGCTTCCGATTTATGTCAAAGCCGGTACGGTACTTCCTATGCAGACTTTAGTCCAGTACACAGGTGAGGATCACGATGGTGTGCTACATCTGCACGTATTTGTTGGAGGGAATGGATCGGTCTTTGAACTATATGAAGATGACGGTGAGACCAAAGCATTCCAACGGGGAGAGTTTACTAGTAAAGAGATTATTTATGATGGAAGGGGTCGCTTGGAACTGACTCAGGCTAAGGGCGAGTATTCATCTGATTTCAAATGGCTAAAAGTTTATATCCATGGATTAGATCAAGTGCCGGCTATGGTTGTAGACGGGGAGCCCGCGACGACGAAGGAGTTGGATTTTTCCTTTTTTGAACCCATATCGCAATTCGATCCATGCGGTGAGGTGGGATTTGTCGAGCGATCAAAAGTGTTTGCTACTGACTGTTCTCTGCCTGGAAAAGGGGTTGTTGTGAGCTGGTAGAAAAGCAGTGTGGTCTGGTAGAGATCAGACCGGTATTGAATGGATCAAAGCTATCTTTGCGGCCCCCTGTTTCAGGAGGCGAAGTGAGAAGGAAGTATAGAGCAAGGTTTTTAAAGAAAAGGAAGTAAGTGAAAATAAGATTTCAAATTGATTACAGGACCCAATGGGGTCAGGAGATATGTGTGTGCGGGTCGAGCGAAGAACTAGGGGGATGGAAGGAAAGCAAACCCCTGATACTCCGACCTACTACAGGCGAGACATGGGAAGGAGAAGTCGAAACAGCTGATACAGAGATCAGCTACAAGTATCTGATCCGAGATCAAGGTAACGATTTTATGGCCTGGGAGCACGGTGATAATAGGCACTTAAGAGTAGATGGTAAACGATTCTCTGAAGTGAAAGTCCGGGATTCATGGCGCTCTGCAAATGACCCTGAAAACACGTTAAGTACTTCGCCGTTTTTGCAAGCTTTTTTCAATCGAACTACTAAACAATACAAGGTTAAATATAAAGATGGTCAGTCCTATCTGAGGTTGCAGCTGAATGCTCCGCGTATTGGTAAGGATTACGCTTTTGGTGTTCTTGGGGATATTAAATCCTTGGGGGCCTGGGATGAGCAGAAGCTGGTCCTGATGAGTGATGAGGATTTTCCGATCTGGAAAGTCGATATACCCGTAGGCAATGAGCAATTACCTTTTGAATACAAGTTTGTTGTTTACAGCCTAAAGCAGAAAAAGGTAGTAACCTGGGAGAATGCCAATAATCGCTATTTCCCTTTGACTGACTTTTCGGATACCAGCAAGCTGCACGTACATACTGTTGAAAAGTTTGACTATCCCGTAGGTAATTGGAAAGCGGCCGGTGTCGCTATTCCAGTTTTCTCCTTGCGATCAAAAACAGGTACCGGGGTAGGGGAGTTTTCTGATATCAAGCTACTGGTAGATTGGTCGGTCAAGACAGGAATGAAGCTCGTCCAGATATTGCCTGTCAACGATACTGTAGCTACCCATACCTGGATAGATTCGTATCCCTATGCAGCTATTTCAGTGCATGCCTTGCATCCCATATTTGCCGACCAGCAAGCCATTGGCAAACTCAAAGATATCAAACTTCAAAAGGAGGTTGACGCTGAACGTAAGCGCTTAAACAAGCTGCCGGAAGTAGACTATGAGGCAGTTATGAAGGTTAAATCCCGGTTTTTTAAAGCAAGCTTCGATGAAAACAAGGCCGTACTAAAGTCCGAAGCATTCAAAACTTTTTTTCAGGAAAATGAGGATTGGCTCGTACCTTATGCAGCTTTTTCCTACCTGCGAGATAAACACGGTACCCCTGATTTTACCCAATGGGGGGAGCTGAAGCAAGTCACCCCGGAAGAACTGAAAACGCTTTGTTCTCCTAAAGCTAAACACTACGCAGATATTGCTGTACACTACTACATCCAGTATTACCTGGATCAGCAATTGAAAGAAGCTTGTGCCTATGCCAGGCAACATGGTGTGGTGCTCAAGGGTGATATACCCATTGGCATTTACCGAAATTCCGTAGATGCCTGGTTACAGCCACGGCTTTTTAATATGGATTGCCAGGCTGGGGCTCCTCCGGATGACTTTTCCATTTCAGGTCAAAACTGGGGTTTCCCTACTTACAACTGGAAGGAAATGGCACTAGATGGCTTCAAGTGGTGGAGACACAGGATGGTCAACATGTCCAAGTACTTTGATGTCTTCCGAATCGATCATATCCTTGGTTTTTTCCGCATATGGGAGATCCCATGGGAACACGTCGAAGGTATTATGGGACGATTCAATCCTGCGCTACCTGTCCATCGTAATGAATTTTCTGATTGGGGACTCTACTTTGATGAGATGCGCTTCTGCAAACCCTACATTAGGCAACATATGGTTTATGATATTTTTGGAAACCATGCGCAAACGGTCTTTGCAGATTACCTGTTGGAGTATGCACCAGGCTGTTATGCCCTTCGACCAGAATTTAATACGCAGAGAAAAGTAAAAGAGCATTTTGATATCCTCCTTCAGGAGCAACCAGAACAATTCGACTTCTATAGTTGGATCAGGAACAACTTATATAGATTACTCTCGGAAGTACTCTTTTTAGAGGCACCCTTAAGTAGCGGACAAGCATTCAATCCCAGAATTGGGTTTCATGCTACTTACTCTTATCAAGAATTAGATGAGGATACAAAACGCAAGCTCGATGAGCTGTACATCCATTTCTTCTATAGCAGGCATAATGATTTCTGGCGCGATAGTGCACTTTCTAAGCTACCTATGCTGAAAGAAGCCACCAACATGCTTATCTGCGGCGAGGATCTGGGGATGGTGCCCGCTAGTGTACCAGGAGTGATGGATGAGCTGAGTATATTGAGTTTAGCTATTCAGCGTATGCCCAATGATGACAGGGAATTTTGGCATCCATCGGATACGCCGTACTTGAGCGTGACATGTACAGGTAGCCATGATATGTCCACACTCCGAGAATGGTGGCAAGAGGATACGGACAAGACACAAAGGTTTTATAATAGTATACTAGGGCAGAACGGAGGTGCTCCTTATTATTGTGAACCCTGGTTAGCTAAAGATATCATCAACCAACACATGCATTCTCCCAGCATGTGGGCGATTTTCCCATTGCAGGATCTGGTTGCTATGGATGGTCAGCTTCGCCGGGTATTTCCAGAAGAGGAAAGGATCAATGTGCCAGCTATTGCTCAACACTATTGGAAGTATAGATTTCATATGACTATGGAGGATCTGCTATTACAAGAAGACTTCAATGGATTGCTACGTCAGATGATTGATCAAGGCGGTCGACATGCTGATTATTAAAGTTTAGTGAGGAATAATTAGTGGTGAGTTGATAGGGTGGGTCATGCCGTAATTTCGGAGTTTTAAACGAGTTGTTTGTGAGGCTTGGTTGAATTGCTTACATTGGTTTATATGCCTTTGTAAAACCTCTTTATACAATTTTTAAAACTCGCTAATCACTATTTCATGAAAACATCATTCATTGTAGCTCTTATGCTAC
>JAHCMJ010000250.1 GCA_019192485.1 Cyclobacteriaceae bacterium HetDA_MAG_MS6
TCTTTCCATTCCCGTTGCTCCATTTTTTCCCATCCCTGCGGTGAGAACGCTGGTTCGGTGCTTGGTTTTGAGAATCTGTTCCAGGGGCATACATCCTGACATATATCGCAGCCAAACGCCCAACCTTCCATCTGATCTCGAAATGATGCTGGGATTTCTTCTTTGAGCTCTATCGTCAAATAGGAGATGCACTTGCTGCCGTCTACCACGTATGGCTCAGGAATAGCATTTGTGGGACATGCGTCTATGCATTTGGTACATGTGCCGCAGTAGTTAGCAGTAGGGCCATCAGCTATCAATTCTATATCCAAGACTAGCTCGGCAAGAAAAAAAAAACTACCCATAGACCGGTTGAGGAGTAGGGAGTTTTTACCAATCCAGCCCAATCCACTTTTAGCTGCCCAGGCTCTTTCATGTATGGGAGCTGAATCTACAAATATTCTTCCCTCTACATGGCCTATCAACTCTTCAATCCTACTGACAAAGTGCTTCAGTTTTTCTTTGATCACGAAATGGTAATCCTGTCCGTAAGCGTATTTGGCGATTTTTGGGCGATTCGGTGATTCGTGTACCGCCTTTGGGGAATAGTTGTAGATTAGGGAAATGACAGATTTGGCTCCTGGGACCAGCTTTGTTGGATCTAGTCGTTTATCAAAATGATTTTCGAGATAGCTCATCTTGCCCTGGTATCCCCTTTTTAGCCATTCTTCCAATCTTGGTGCTTCATCTTCCAGGAATGTTGCAGTAGATATGCCGCAAAAATCAAAGCCTAATTCATTAGAAATTTGCTTGACAATAGAGGTATTTTTTGCAGCAGTAGAAGACATTGCTGTGGTGTTATGCCTTTTTCTCAGTGTGTCCCAGGCTTCTGTCCGGCGCTATGTGATCTCTGATGAGTCTTTTTATCTCAGTAATTTCAGGAAATCTTTCTTCTTTCTTTCTGGAAAAGAGTAATTCCTGGTTGAGATAAATATCATAGATACCACCGGTACCTTGTTTTAGAGTAATGCTATCTAATTCTTCTTGAAAGGTGGTGAAAAGTTCTTGGGTCATCCAGGTGGCACGATGCATCCAGTTGCAACGTGTGCAGTATTCTATGGTGATGTGATGATTCATGATTGCTCAAATAAAGTTCCCATCTGCGTTGGCGGAATGATACCCAGGTGCTGGTAGGCTAGCTCAGTTGCTTGTCGGCCCCTGGCCGTTCTCTTGATGAATCCCTCCATGATCAGGAAGGGCTCATACACTTCTTCGATAGTTTCTGACTCCTCCCCACAAGCTGTAGCAATAGTGGATAGACCCACGGGGCCACCTTTAAACTTGTTAATAATAGTTGACAGGATACGATTATCCATCTCATCAAGTCCGTGGTTGTCTACCTCCAGTGCATTGAGGGCCATTTTGGCGATATCCAATGTGATCTCACCGGTACCTTTTACCTGTGCAAAATCTCGAGTCCTTCTCAATAGGTTATTGGCGATCCTGGGTGTGCCACGGCTCCGCCGGGCAATCTCATGAGCTGCTTCCTTGTCAATGGGCGAATTGAGAATATCAGAGGACCTACCGATGATGGTAGTAAGGAGTTTAGAGTCGTAATACTCCAACCTGGCATTGATGCCAAATCTGGCCCTGAGTGGGGCGGTAAGCAATCCTGATCTAGTCGTGGCGCCTATCAAGGTAAACGGATTGAGAGCGATCTGTACCGTTCTGGCATTTGGGCCGGAGTCTAGCATGATGTCGATTTTATAATCCTCCATGGCGGAGTACAGGTACTCTTCGACAACAGGATTTAGTCGATGGATCTCATCGATAAAGAGTACATCGTGATCTTCCAGGTTAGTCAGTAATCCAGCTAACTCACTTGGCTTATCAAGTACCGGCCCTGAGGTGATTTTGATGTTGGAGTTAAGCTCATTGGCGATGATATGTGATAAGGTGGTTTTGCCGAGACCAGGTGGGCCATGTAGCAAGACATGATCAAGAGGCTCGGTCCTCATTTTTGCAGCCCCAACAAATACTTTGAGGTTGTCCACTACCTTGTTTTGTCCTGTGAAATCTTCAAAGCTCAAGGGCCTTAAGGCTCTTTCGATTTCTTTTTCGTCGGGGCTCAACCCTTCCTCATCACCACGTAAATAATCTTCTCTCATGCACTCAATGGCGTTCAAAACAAATATAAATCTATTGGACTTTAGTATGCCTTCTTGCACTAATATTGTAAAAACCTTTCTCCAATGAACGATCCGCGTAAGCGCACCCTTCGTGTCATTCTATTTCTCATAGCCATATTATTACTGTATCGCGTACTCAAAGAAGATGAGGAACGCCTACAAATGACAACGGTGACGGGGCAGACCATGGGAACTATTGGATATAACATTAAGTACCTCCAGTTGAACCCTGTTAATTTTAAAGGGTCTATAGATTCACTGCTCAGGGCTTTCAACCAATCGTTGTCTACCTACATCCCAGATTCGGAAATATCTCGATTGAACCGCTCAGATACACTCGTATTTGAATCCGCACTGTTTTACCCCATTCTTCATGCAAGTCGACAGGTTTTTGATGAGACTGGAGGAGCGTTTGATCCCACGATCGGACCTCTGGTCAACATTTGGGGTTTTGGCCCTGATAAGACCATACAGGTACCTGATTCATCGACGGTCCAATCCTTATTGACAAAAGTAGGATTTGACCTGATAGATTTCAACCAAAGTTTTGCTACAAAAAGAAATGGCGCAATACTTGACTTTGGGGCTATTGCTAAGGGATATGCGATTGATAGGGTGGCCAACTTCCTGGAAAGGAAAGGCGTCGAAAACTACATGGTGGAGATAGGAGGGGAAGTCAGGGCTAAAGGGCAAAATGATAAAGGTGAGATCTGGTCTATAGGTGTGGAAGATCCAACTGTAGAAGATAATGAGCAAAAGCTCTTGGCGATCGTGAAGTTAGATGAAAAATCTATCGCAACCTCAGGTAATTACCGCAACTACTATCAACGAGATGGACGGACATACGCACATATCCTAGACCCAAGAACTGGCTACAATAGCCTGCATAGATTGTTAAGTGCCTCGGTATTTACTGAAGAATGTATGATGGCTGATGCCTATGCTACGGCTTTTATGGTGATGGGACTAGAGCTAACCAAGACATTCTTGGATAAAAATAGTGATGTCGAAGCCATTTTAATATATGCTGATGAAGACAATGAATTGCGAAGCTTTGTCAGTGAGGGGATAGCTGAAGACGTTATTATGAATAAAGCGCTATGAAATGGCCTAAGTTTGATTCGCTGATTTGTCAATCGAGTTTTTCCCAGTAGACTTTGAATTTTTTAAAAAAGACAGGTGTTCTCAATCTCCGATAGCCAAGGATAGGGCCATTCCAGAGGTCTAATAGACTTTATATTATTGCATGATTTATGACCCTTATCATTCTTATCTTGTTTATTAGTACCCTTTGTGGTGGGATGTTAGTTTACTTCACTGGTTATCAACATCGGACGATCAAAGAGCCACTGATATTTGCTGGGTCTTTCCTGTTTACGATCACCATCATTCATATTCTGCCAGAGCTCTTTTCCTTAAGTGATAAGCCTATGAAAATGGGGCTTTTCATCTTGGTGGGATTCTACTTTCAACAGTTCTTAGAGTACTTCACCTCTGGGGTAGAACATGGTCATTTCCATGAAGGTAAGTTGGAATCGACTCAGTCCAGGGTGGGTCTCGTGTTAGCGTTGATCGTACACTCTGTGCTGGAGGGAGCTCTTTTGACACATGAATCCCCGTTTCATGATCAACATGAGTCTTACTCGCTACTTTTAGGCATTATTTTTCACAAGGTACCGGCAGCATTTGCACTGATGACCATTATTCGACAAAATCGATCATTTCATATTCGAGATGGTCTGACCCTGATGTTATTCAGCATAGCTTCACCCATTGGATTGTTATTGTCAGATGTTGTGCTTTCTATTTCCTATGATCATTTACTGGTTATTTTTGCAGTAGTCAGTGGGAGTTTTTTCCATATATCCACGACTATTTTTGTGGAAACCAGCCCTAACCACCATCTGGGAGTCCGGAGGACTATCGCCAGTCTGATTGGTGCAGCTTTGGCCATTCTTACGGAGTATTCCTTTTAGCGTTTCATGAGTTTTTTATCGAGCACACCTTGTATTATTTGTAGATTTACGATTACATATTGTATATGATTCTCTTCTTATCCCTCTTGACCATTAAATATTTTGCTGATCTTCCTGTAAGCAGGTGTATTCTCACTTAGAAGTGCTTATTTTCACCGGTCGTTTCACTAGATTTTAGGTTAGAGTATCGAGTAATCGAGCTCTTTGTGATTCGACTAGCAATTGTTAAGGAAAAACAACTACCATGAGCCCTGATAAAATGAAATCTTACTGGCGTAAAAATCTAAGATACCTCTTCATTTTACTTTTGATTTGGTTTGCTGTCTCTTATGGATGCGGAGTACTTTTTGCAGACTCACTAAATACCATCAGAATAGGTGGGTTTCCATTGGGGTTTTGGTTTGCTCAGCAAGGGTCTATTTATGTTTTCGTGGCCCTGATCTTTGTCTATGTATATCTAATGAACAGATTGGATAGGGAATATGATGTTGATGAAAAATAAATTTTGGCAGATACACTCTAGATAACATGGATGCACAAATTTGGACATACGTCATGGTGGGAGCCACTTTCGCTGTATATATCGGAGTGGCCATATGGTCCAGAGCCGGTTCTACAGATGAATTTTATGTGGCGGGAGGTGGCGTGACACCGTTAGCAAATGGGATGGCTACAGCGGCTGATTGGATGTCAGCAGCTTCTTTTTTGTCTATGGCTGGACTCATCTCTTTCATGGGATTTGGCGGGGCGCAATATTTAATGGGTTGGACCGGCGGGTATGTTTTGCTTGCGTTACTACTTGCACCATATTTACGGAAGTTTGGGAAATTCACTGTACCAGATTTTATTGGGGAAAGGTATTATTCAAAAAATGCCAGGCTGGTAGCGTTGATCTGTGCACTCTTTGTGTCATTTACCTATGTTGTAGGTCAAATGAAGGGAGTAGGGGTGGCTTTTGCCAGATTTCTGGACGTTCCATTTGAGACCGGTGTTCTAATAGGCATAGGGATTGTCTTTTTCTATGCCGTTCTCGGAGGGATGAAGGGCATTACCTACACTCAAGTCGCCCAGTATTGCGTACTGATTTTCGCTTTTACTGTTCCAGCTATATTTATTTCACTCCAGATGACAGGCAATCCTATTCCTCAAATCGGTTTTGGAAGTACGTTGAAGGATGGGTCATACCTGTTAGATAAGTTAAACTTATTGTCTGTCGATTTGGGATTTGCAGAATATACAGCTGTAGACAGTGACAATCTCGTCAACATGTTTTTTATCACTGCAGCTCTCATGTTTGGTACAGCAGGCTTGCCCCATGTAATCGTCAGATTTTTCACTGTTCCAAAAGTGAGAGATGCACGACTTTCTGCTGGATACGCACTAATATTCATAGCAATCCTTTATACAACAGCTCCTGCGATAGCAGCCTTTGCTAGAACCAACCTGATCAACACACTTTCAGAAAGGCCTTATAAAGAAGTACCTTCATGGTTTTCCAATTGGGAGAATACTGGTCTGCTTGAGTTTGATGATAAAAATGGTGACGGCAAGATCCAGTATGTGGCTGATCAATCTCGAAACGAACTGATTATTGATAGGGACATCATAGTCCTTGCAAATCCGGAGATAGCCAATCTCCCAGATTGGATTGTAGCATTAGTCGTAGCTGGAGGTTTGGCAGCAGCGCTATCTACAGCTGCTGGATTATTACTGGTGATCTCCACCTCTATCTCACATGATCTCCTCAAGAGTTATTTGAAGCCAAATATCACCGAGCGAGGAGAGCTAAAAGCGGCCAGAGTGAGTATTGCGGTGGCGGTGGTCGCTGCTGGTTTGGCCGGGATAAATCCACCTGGATTCGTTGCTCAAGTCGTAGCACTTGCTTTTGGTTTAGCGGCATCTTCCTTTTTTCCAGCGATTATCTTGGGCATTTTTGATAAGCGAGCCAATCAACAAGGTGTGATGGCTGGTATGATTGTTGGAATTTTGTTCACGGCGACATACATCATTTACTTCAAGCCGCAGCTAGGAGGCCCAGGTACACCAGATGGCTACTGGTTTGGCATAGCACCCGAAGGGATCGGCACTTTGGGTATGATGATCAACTTCTTTATTTCTGTTGCCATATCCAGATTGACACCTCCACCACCTCAAGAGGTGCAGGAATTGACCGAAAAAATCAGATTTCCTCGTGGGTCAGGCGAAGCTCATGACATTACAATTCATTGACATATATTTAAAATTTCCATTGCATATATCCATCTCCTAAATAAACGGCGTATAAAATATGAGCAATAAGATCCAAACACTCAGTGGCTATATCCATGAATATCAAAAAAGCACAGCACAACCTGAAGAATTTTGGGAACGTGTAGCAGAATCGTTTCATTGGAAGAAGAGGTGGGATAAAGTATTGGATTGGGATTTTGAAGGACCCGATATCAAATGGTTTGTCAACGGTAAGCTCAATATTACGGAGAACATTTTCGAAAGGCATCTGTACACCTTTGGCAATCGACCTGCGATCATCTGGGAGCCCAATAATCCAGATGAGGATAGCATTACACTTACCTATAGAGAGCTTTATGAAAGAGTGGGTCAATTTGCGAATGCGCTCAAAGCGCAAGGAGTAAAGAAAGGTGATCGAGTCATTATTTATATGCCGATGGTGCCTGAGGCAGCTGTGGCCATGTTAGCATGCGCTAGGGTGGGTGCCATCCATTCGGTAGTTTTTGCTGGTTTTTCCGCTACCTCTTTAGCAGATCGTGTCAATGACTGTCAGGCTAAAGTTGTATTGACATCAGATGGGAATTTTCGAGGAGCTAAGAA
>JAHCMJ010000026.1 GCA_019192485.1 Cyclobacteriaceae bacterium HetDA_MAG_MS6
GAGGAATTCGATTCTATTCAGTATTCTTGGGAGGCGTTTACCTGGAATTCGACCCCGGCTTTTGTCAACCTGATCACCGATGCCAAGGAGCAGGAGGAGCTGAAATTTTGCCGGGATTTTAACCCGAAACAATTGGTGAGAGGCGAACGACAAGTGGCTTTTGGTGTCAAGTTGGCCAGCTATCTGGATTCGGCGGCGGCAGAACGCTTTTTGGCTCGAGATAATGAAGTGGAGTTGGTTAATTTTAAAGGGAATGTGCTGGATTTTGGAGCTACGAAATTTGGTACTAAGTATTTTGCACTGGACGTACCAGATGTATTTGAAGGAAATTTTGTCCCGGAAATGATACAGGGAAAAATTGTTGTATTCTGCTATCTGGGGCAGTATTTAGGAGATAGAAGCTCATTTGAGGATAAATTTATTACACCTCTAAATGCGACATACGTGGGAAGAACGCTTCCGGATATGTACGGCGGGGTGATTCATGCCAATATCATCTCGATGATATTGAGTGAAGACTACATTAACTATATGTCCGAAGCAACCCAAATTACCCTGGCCATTGTACTGTGCCTATTGAATGTCTTGCTATTTACGATTATTTATAAAAGGATTCCCAAATGGTATGACGGAACAACGAAAGTGTTTCAGTTGATCGAAGTTTTTACCCTGTTCACCATGATGATCATCGTGTTCAACAAGTTCAATTATAAAATGGATTTAACAATTGCTATCGTTGCTATAGCGTTAGCAGGAGATTCTCTGGAAGTATACCACGGATTAATAAAGAACATATTTACCAAGGAGGGCCGGCGGGCGCTCTTTAAAGCTGATAAATTATAAATTTGTAACAAACCACTAAATGCGGAATATTATGAGAAAGTTTTTTTCTTTCACCCTTACCCTATCAATGCTTTTCTTGACAGGTGTGGTTTTCGGCCAAGGTTACACTTTTAGAGTGCTAGCAAATAAAGGTCAAAATCAAGTAAAGAAAGCAGGGTCTTCAGAAGCTGTAGCACTGAAAACAGGAGCTACGCTTAATGCTGAAGATGAATTGATTATATCGCAAGGAGCATATATAGGGCTGATGCACAAAACGGGCAAAACAATCGAGGTCCGTGAGGCTGGCTCCAAAAAAGTAAGCGAGCTGGAGAAAAAGGTAGCTGCCAGAAACACTAGTGTCGCTAGCAGATACGCGCAATTCATAGCCAATAAAATGAATGAAGGCGAAAAAGCCAATTATCGAGCAAGAATGAATGCTACCGGGGCTGTATCCAGGGCAACTGGAAGCGCGGCCATCAATGTGATGTTGCCAAGTTCGGTCGATGTATTGAGTGATAATGCGGTAGTACGCTGGAGCGCTCCTGAGAATGCTCCAGAAGACATTACTTACGTCGTAACCGTCATGAATATATTTGACGAGGTAGTGCTTTCTGAAGAGACTGGAAAGACTTCTTTTGACTTGGATTTTGCCACGATGAAGGATGAGGCAGGACTGTATATTTTCAATGTGAAGCAAAAAGGTGATGATGAAGTGGCTTCTGGAAACTTCGGAATCAAAAAAGTAAATCCTACGGATCGACCTGAAGTATCTGAAAATCTGGCTGGTTTGCAAAGCGAGGTGGCTGAAGATTCTCCACTAAACAAATTGATTTACGCTTCTTTCTTTGAAGAAAATGGTCTTGTACTTGATGCCCTGACCAAGTATGAAGAAGCGATTAAGCTTTCTCCTGGAGTCCAAGATTTTCAGGACCTGTATGAGAGCTTTTTAATTAAGAATAACCTGGCCCAATAGTCTCTAGTAGACTTAAAGAATATTCTGATTTAGTTACCCTGCCTGGATTGATTTCGAGGCAGGGTTTCTTTTTTGGGTTGGTAAGTAAACAGTAAGTTGTTTATCGCATGGCCTCTGATCTTAGGAGTGCCTGATAAGTTTTTTAGTATAATCCCAAAATCAAATTGTGCACAAAAAGTAAAACAAATTGTACAATTTGTAGATGGGCTCAATTCTTTCAATAGTTTTCTAACTATCTGAATATTAGATATTTAATTAAATAAAATACGAATTTTTTGGTGGTGAATATTTTGTTTATTGGGGTACTTAAACACCTTTTGACCTTCTATATTGTCGTTTGAATAACAATATAAGTCAATGGACATTTATTTATTAGCTCTTTTCATTAATTATATGACTGCCCAATTGACCGCCCAATCCGACTGTCCAAAGTCATATTCAGCTGATATTTAGCTTAAAATTCGAGTTTATTTTTAGCGAATTTGATACCAAAATCGCCACACAAATGCTGTTTTAATGGCATTTAAACAGACTTTTAACACTAATTGGGGAAGTTTATCGGAGTGATGTCGGAGAATCCCGTACTTGAACGAATCGAACTTTTAATGGGCTGTCATTTTATTTTTGAGGAAAAGCCCCTCATAATGCGAATAAACAACATAATCGATACATTTTGACCGCCCTCTATACTGTACTATTTGTTTCTAGCCCCCTATTAGAACATACTTCTTAGTCCTATAGCGAAATACTCTAAGGTCAATTTGATGCGCGCAGATGCTGATGAAGTAGGAACAGGATCATGCAAGCGATTACCAAAAGGTAATTAAAGAGAATGTGTACGGATGGACTGCACAACGTGAAGTGCTAAAATCAATTGGCTTAGTACCTGTTTATGAGAAGGGAAAAACCCTGAGTATCCTAAGGTGAGTACGTCAAAAGCAAAAAAAGTTGAGCACGATAAAGTGCTCAACTCTCTTTATGGATGGTGCTTTTGGCTAATCAGTCCATGTATCAGTTTCGGTCTGAGGTAATGGTAAAATCAAATCATTGTCCAATGGATTTTTACTTCCACCAAAACCACCAATAATAATTGAGGAATCATCCAAATTGGATCGCCAGCGCTTTAAGTCGTGCAGTAAATGGCCCTCAAACATGAACTCTCTTTTACGCTCTAAAACTAGGCTGTCATAGAATGCCAGGCTACTGGCAAAATCTCCTGCCACTAGCGTATTGATGCCTGCATTACTGCGGACGGCATTTAAGTCCGCCAAAGCTATAGGATCTATAATCGCCGTATTGGATTCGAATATGGCTTCAGCCCTGCTCAAATGCATTTCCGCAAGGCGAATGATAGGAATTACCCGGTCGGCACGTTGAAACTTCGAGGGCGAAAGAAATAACGGGTTTGCCAGATTCGTATAAAATGCTGTACTAAGCTGATCGCTAGTGGTACTTTCAGTAACTGTAGCGTCCACCGTACCGCGAGTATCTGAGGCTGCAAACGAAGGACTGTTTTCCAAAAAGGCTGAGTTAAGTAAAGTGCTGAAGACGGCGATTGCTCCAAGACCGCTTTCTGGCAACGATGAATAGAATGCTGGCAGTCCCGTGCCGGTGGTCCTGTCCCCTGAGTTGTTTGAAAGGGTTTGCTGAATGGCAAAAATATCCTGAGTACTATTTTCACTATTGTTAAAAGCATCCAGATGGCTTGTCATCGTAAACTCATTGGAACTGATGATATTATCAGCGTGTGTTTCCGCCGTGCCAAAATCACTTTTCTGCATGGCTATTCTGCACAGATATCCCTGGCATGCATAGTAGTCTATCCTGGTGCTATTTTTGCCAAATGGCATGAGGGATGTAGCGGCAGCCATCAAGTCATTTTCAGCCTGAGTATATACTTGACTTACAGTGCTCAAAGTTGGCGTTTGAATCTGACTGATATCAGTGATGGGATCGGTCAACACTGGGAGTATCTCGGTGGTATTGGCCTCACCAAATTGAGGCCCCCACAACCTCGCCATTTCAAAATATAGCATTCCTCTAATGGCACGGGCCTCTCCTTCAATCCTAGCTCTATCTGTGGTGGATTCGACGTTTTCAATATTGGCTAGGATATTATTGACAAGATTGATTACCTCGTATGCTCTTCTCCAATTAGACTCCACTCGTATGTTGGTAAGCAGGATATCTTTATCCATAAAATCTGCATAAGTAGCTCCTCCTAAGAATGAATCCCATCGCAGTTCTGTACCGTTTTGGTGTGATAATAATTCAGCAATCAGTACAAAATCACCACCGAGCAACTCTCCTCCTTCGGAGCCATCCGCATACCCTGCCAAACTGTAATAAGCTCCTACTAATGCTTGCTCAATATTCTCAGTATTGTTGAGTACATCGCCACTGATTGTGCCATCTGCTTCGATATCCAATAGGTTATCACATGATCCGAATAGGACAACCGTAGCCAGTCCAATGATCGCAATTCGATTTGTGATATTCAATTTCATTGTCTTTCTCAAAGTTGTCATAATCAAAGTCCTATTTTAATTCCAGTGATGAATGTTCTTGCTTGGGGTGCAGTGAAGTTGTCAATTCCTCGGCTGATGTTATTCTCGATCGTGCCAAAAGTGGGATCGACATAGTTGACATCAGGGTCATATCCTGAGTAATCTGTCAGCGTAAATAAGTTTTGGCCCCCTATATAAAAGCTTAAGTTTCGAATGCCCAGGTTTTGAATAGTACTTTGCGGGACATCGTAAGTTAATGTAGCGGTCTTCAATCTAATGTAACTTCCATCCTCCAGCCATCGTGTCGAGGGGAAGGTGTTTTCTTGGAAAGGATCATGAGCAGGAAAAGGAGCATCATCGCCTTGTGTGTACCATCTGTTGGCCTGGTCTGCAGATTGAGATAGGCCTTGAATACCGCTATTAGACAAGAATTCGCCAGTCGCATTGTAAACATCTACTCCGGACACAAACTGAAACAAGAAACTCAACTTGAAGTTTTTGTATGCGACATTATTAGTAAGCCCTCCAAAGAAGTCAGGGTTTGGATCACCAACTACCATGCGAGGAGCATTTTCCCAGTCAGTAGTGGTCCCACCCTGACCGTCGTCATATAAAGCAGATCCGGTGAAAGGATCTACCCCGACATATTTTCTCATGTAGAAGACTCCCGTAGATTGATCTTCTAAGAAAGCATTTACACCTACGATGAGCTGTCTACCACCAATGTCAGTTACTTTATTTTCATTGAATGAAATATTGAAATCTGTTGACCAGGAGAAGTAAGAGTTCTGAATGACTGTCGATCCAAGGTTGAATTCAAATCCAGTATTCTGAAGTTCTCCAATGTTTCTCAAGACATTAGAAAATCCACTTGTCAGCGAGACTGGTACGGGGAATAATAGGTCCGTGGTGTTTTTCTGATAATACTCTAGTGACGCAGTGACCCTGTCATTGAAAAGGCCTAACTCTAGCCCTACATCAAGTTGGGCAGTATTTTCCCACTTCAAAGAGGAGTTTGATAAGTTCGAGAGTCTTACACCGGTCTCTCTTCCATAGTTGATTAGGAAGTAGTTGCTTCGATAAAGGAAATCATCCTCAGGAGTATTTCCAACCAAACCATAACTAGCCTTCAACTTGACGAAGGAGATGCTTCCTCCTACATCGAAAAAGTCTTCTTCACTGATATTCCAACCTGCTGATATCGCTGGAAAAAAACCAAACCTATTGTCCTCACTAAACTTTGAAGAGCCATCTATTCTTGCGCTAGCCTGGAATATATATTTATCATCAATGGAATAGTTTAACCTAAGAAATGATGATACGAAAGACGATTTCGAATCTGGGATAGGTATAGCCTGTAGGCTGGTATCACTTTCTGTTAGATTCTCCAATCGGCTGATAGAGTTGATTCGTGCACGCCTGAAGCTCGTTTCCACATTGCTGAGCTGATAAGACGCCCCCAGAATCGCTGAGAATTTCTGATTACCAGGGAGATCATTTTTATAAGTGAAATATCCTGTGCCTATATAATTCAGTACATCTGTTTCGGTGAGTCTGGAAAGGCCAGTGCCACTTCCATCTCTGGTTTCGGGGCCTTGTCTTCGCTCTAGTCGTTGATTGAAGAAATCCAACCCACCTTGCAGATCAAATGACAAAGCATCTGAGATCTGATAGTTGATCCCCAAATTACCGATTACGCTATTGCCTCGAGCTATATTGTCCGAAAAGTTGATTTCCGTCAATGGATTATAGTCATTGCTTCGGACAACTAGGTTAAAATTGTCGTTTGGGTCATATCTATCGGATGGAGGTAGAACAATAGCTTGCAGTGGAGAACCAAGGTCTTGATCTTCATTGAGTCTATTATCAAGTGTGTGCGTGTAGTTGACACTCAAGCTGGTGGATAGTGCCGAGGAGAGATTGCTGTTGAGGTTAAATCTGGCATTGATCCGCTCATAATCATTTCCAATCAATATACCTTCCTGGTTTTTGTAAGCAACTCCCGTGAAGAACCGGTGATTTTTTGACCCACCAGACAAGTTTACATTGGCTTGGTGCGAGGTAGCCGTGCGGAAAACCTCATCTTGCCAGTCGGTGTTGTTGGTTAGCGAATCAAAAAAAGGAGGCAAAGTAGTGCTTGTAATATTTGCGGAATTATTACCTGTAAGTGTTAGTGTCCTGCTGCCGGAGTTAAGTGTTTCTAACCAACCTTCAAGTGCTTCTCTACTGATTTCGCTATCTAGACTGATGGATCGCAACGTGAATTCAATGAGCTGTAGGTTATACTCATCTGCTGAGTATAAATCGTAAGTTCTAGGTGTCTCGCTGATTCCAAATTGATACTCTGCATCGATTTTTAGTTTACCCGGTGTTCCGGTTTTGGTGGTGATAATGATCACGCCATTTGCGGCTCTGGAACCATAGATAGCCGCTGCGGAGGCATCCTTTAATATTTCCATAGAGGCAATATTGGTTGGATCTATATCTGACTGCGTTCCCGAAGTAAGGGGGATACCGTCGACTACGTACAAGGGTTGATTGCTTGCGGATAGGGATGATCCACCTCGGATCCTTACTGAAGTTCCTTCTCCGAGCTTACCACTATTATTTTGAATGAAGACACCTGAAGCACGGCCTTGGCTAGCCTGCTCTAGATCGATCACCGGCACTGAGCCAATATCTTCCGCGTCGATCTGTCCTACACTACCAGTGATTTCTTTTTTGCTCTGCGTGCCAAATCCCACTGAGACTTGGTTGTCGGATGCATTGTCGGTCTCAGACATTTCCACATCTACTACGCCTCTGTTGCCGATTTCGACAGTTTGTGTTTGATAGCCATCAATGGAAAACACTAGAGTGGTAGTGCCACCCGGTACCGTCAGTGAGTAATTGCCTTCATAGTCAGTTATGGTGCTTGCGGCTTGATTTTGAGCTTGTACTTTCACGCCTTGCAGCCCTAAAACCTCGCCAGCTGCATTGACCCGTCCGGTTATGACCTGCTGAGCAAGTACTTGCCCGGAGATCAGGATGAGAATAAGGTAGGGTAAAATTTTTTTCATGTGAGTTTTTTGATTTCAATGGTTGCCACGGATAATCCGTAATAGTGATGATTGGTTAAACAGTACTAAAAAAATGGATGCAACATTGCCTGTTAATTGCTCTCCAAATTACGAATAATTAGAGAATTACCTAAACCCCGTAGTCATCTGAAAGGCTGAAGTGGAATGAAAACGGCTGGATAAGCCATTTTTCATCCAGCCGAGATCAATATCATTTGATCGCAAACACGTGAAAGGGTTAATCTAACCCAATCATAACAAATGGCCCCCAATAGATAGGATCACTAAATTCATTGCGAATCTCCTTTTTTGCATCGATAAATGCCTGTCTCTTATCACCGGTCTCTATCCATTTACGATAAAACTTGACCATGAGCTGTTGGGTAGCCTGATCCGCTACTTTGAAGAGGCTCATGACAATGGTCTTGGCTCCAGCCACGAGAAATGCTCGTTGAAGTCCATAAACACCCTCACCAGCTTCGATTTCTCCTAATCCTGTCTCACAAGCTGACAGCACTACCAGGTCAGTTTGGTCCAGGTTGAGATTCATAGCTTCATACGCTGTCAGGATGCCATTGTCAACGTTGTAGTTGAACCGGGTTTCATTGAGGATGTCACCAGCGCCAGAGAGTAACAGCCCAGTCTTGAGTAGTGGGTTCTCATAGGCGTAGTTTTCACGGAGTTCCGTATCGATATTGCTGGCTTGTAACTTTTTGGACTCAAAAAAACCGTGCGTGGCTACGTGAAAAATCCTTGGGTTCTCTACCTTTTTGATAGATGGTTCGTCCGCTTCTAATTCCGTGTAGTCATCTATTTCCCAACCTTTTCGGCCCAGGTAATCTTTTAGTTCTGATATTTCCTTTTTCGTGCCGGGCAGATCTGTTATGACATTGGCTGTTTGTCTAGTTAGGCCTGAAGTTGGTTTAGGAATGCCTCGGGAAGTTTCGACATAGAATGTTGGGTTTCCGAACATCATGGCAATTTGCTGATCACTGATCGTTTGTGTGGTCACCTGATTCAGGTACAAATCTTTGGTATTGCTGACCAGTACGATGTTGGAATTATCGAGCACATATCTACCATCTGGTGTAGGGATCGCTTCTACATTGATTTGGTTATATACTCCATCAGGGGAGAGATACATCTTTGATACCGTACCAATCTTTGAAATGATTGGCTCCCAGAATTGCTGATAAGAGTAGGTATCTTTTAGCTTGAACTTAATGCTATTGCGATAGTATTTGAGGTATCGTGATTCCAGTTCTTCACCGTTATTCAGTAAAATCATTTTTGGCTTACTCTTTTTCTCGCCAGAGACATAGAGCAGAGCATATTTCACGGAGTCAGTGAATATATGATCAAATACTCGGAACCTTACCATTTCTATAGCCACCTCGTTTTCACTGAGGGTTCCTTTTACATTTTCCCAGGTAATCACTCGATTATCAATGCCTTGACTGAAAATTTCAGATTTCAGACTTAGCTCTTTTTCGATCAATTCCACCTCACTGGATAGGGCAGTTGTACTGATCCCATTTTCTTGTAGTTGCGCCGGACCCATGGATAGAGCGGCGGTCAGTAATTCCTTTTTATCGATCCATCGGCTGTATAGTTCTTTAAGTTCATCGTCATTGCTATTCATGATCCTTTGACGAATCTTTATAGATGAGTTGAGCAGTAATGCTTTCGTCAGTAGAGCGTTGTTGAACAGCTCCCCAAGATATTTCTCATTTCTGTTTTTGCTTACGATCAGGGTATTGTAAAATTCGTAATCACCCTTTATCGTATTCCAAAATTTGGCTTTTTCGCGCTCACTTAGTGATGGGAAGTAGTCTTTGATGAAGCCTTTATAGTTGTCAAGTACGACCTCCATTTCATCTTGAGATTTTCTCCAATCACCTTGCATAAAATGGGTCTTACTCATCTTGGATTGCACCTTTACAAATTCAGGATGCGTGTCGTTGAAGAATCTCTCATACTGTTTCTGGGAGCTCTTATAAAAGTCCTCTGCCTTTGCGTAGTTTTTCTGGCGATAGAAAATATCTCCCTTCAAGACATTGATGGTGGCTGCATTGATATTGTTGCGTCGTCCGATTTTTGAGTTCCATATACGGCCAGCATCGTCCAGATAGCTAAATGCGAGGTTGTACTCTCCTGCTGCTATGCTGACTACTGCCATGTTTTTCAATATTTCTGCATAGGTAGGATTAGAAGCTCCAAGTCGTTTGCCAATGATTTGTTCAGCATCTCTAAACAGAGTTTGCACTTCCTTAGTGGGTGCATTTTGGTAGTATTTTACCAAGGCTAGCTCTGAGATGGCATTGCCCACGTCAATATGATCGCGACCAAACTGGGTTTCCTGAATCTCGATGGTTTTCCGTAAAAGACCTTCGGCCTTATCATAGTCACCGATAGTGGAGTAAACTTTTGCAAGTAGTTTGGTGGAGGGTGCAGTTTTTGAGGACTGGTTGCCAAAGATGCTTATAGCAATAGTGTTGGCTCTTCTGGCAAGTCTTTCAGCTTCTGTGTAGTCACCTTTTGTGAGGCTCAATTGGCCGCTGAGTACGAGTGCTTGATTGAGTTTGCGACTTTCTCGTCCAAACTGCCTGGTCTTCTCCTTCAAAGAATTTTTCAATAAGTCATCTGCATCGGAAAGTCTGCCAATGCTGAGGTACAATTGAGCCAGGTCATCTTGAAAGTCAATGCCGGTAGATTCAACAGTTAATACTTCACTCTTTTCGCGAAGCTTATCTGAATCAAAAATATTATCTTCTGCTTCGTCATATTCTCCTTTTATGGCCAGAAGTTTGGCTTCTGTAATCAAAGCAATAGCCATGCTGGCGTCGCCTTCATCCGTTTTGAGTGCTTTGAATATCCGTTTTGCTTCTTCGAGATTCTCCTGGGCACTTTCATAGCGACCTATTCTGATTTGGAGATTGGCAATTTTCTCCAGCTCTTTTCCGTACTCTATATCCTCGTTATCATACTTTTTGCGTGCAGCAAGCAGTGCATCTTTCAGCGCGTCATTAGCCTTGTCATATTGATCTGTTGCTTCGTAATACGCTGCCAAATGATTGAGAATGTCTAAATAGTCGACGTGACCGTCTGTGATTTCAGGGCGTACGATCTTTACATAGCTATTGTCATAGATATCGGAAACTTCAGCAAACTTGTCGGTGTAATCGATGTAGTAATTGGCAAGCTTGACCTTGGTTAAATGATATACTGGCGCATCCGTGCCATGCAGGTTTTCTTTCACACGGAGAATATTCTTTTGATAGCTCTCAGTATTCTTATGTGTTCCCAGTAATAAGCCGACATGATTGCCAAACTCCAGCAGGTCGATCTTGATTTGGTGATCCTCGGGTATGACGGACTGGGACATCAACTTATTGATATTGTTTTCGATTTTCTTGATGTCCTGATCAGCAAGATCAAAGTAGAGATCCATTAGATCTTTAGAGATGGTATGAATGCTTGTTTTTGGAAAAGACTTGGATAGTGTCTTTTCAAACTCTCCTTGCACCACCCTCAACTTGGAGCCCGTTTCGTTCTGATAGTAGGCTTTCATTAGGTTTTTCTGGATTTCCATCACTATGGCATGTGAGGGGAGGTACTTTCTTGTGGCCTGTAAGTAGGCCTTTTGAAATAGCTTAGCCTGAGCATCTACGGCTAGTCCATTTTCTTGCAGGAGCTTGGCATTAAGAAGTTGATTTTTGGCATAGAGGATATCTGACTTTCCAAGATTATTGTCAATCCATCTATTATTGTAGACAAAAGCGGAGTCAGATTTGAGATAATCCCCCATCATGCGGTAAGCATTGGCCACTACGATGAGCATCTCCGCATATTCTCGCTTGTGATTGATCGCTTGCTTTTTGCCTGAGTTATCAATAATATCCTGAAAAAATCCTGCCTGATCATCAACTAGCTTGATAGCCTCTCGATAAAATCCCTTTCCACTCATGACTTTGGCTTTGATCATGTCTAGCTCTGCGGCAAAGTCCTCCACCATTAACCCTGAACTGTCTAGAACGAATCTAGCTCTATCCAGATATTGTGCACCCAATCGAAAATTGCCGTAATCTGCCATGACGGCGGCGGCGTCTTTCAGTAAGAAAGCGTATTCTTCCGGCCGTCCTTCTCCATTGACTTCCTCGTTGATTTCTACAGCCTGCTTGACTAGTTCCTGTACTTCGGTCAGAATACCGAATCCATTGTTGTACTTGGCTTCTTTGACCAGTGCGATAGCAACAATAGCACTCTTTGCTCCAATTTTTTTACTTGCTTTCTTTTTGGTTTTCTTGATGGATTTCAGCGCTTTGGCATAGTCGCCAACTTCATATTTGACTTCGGCTTTGTCGAATTGCTTCTCCCATTGAGCAGTGGCAGTTGTGAAAAACACACAAAAAACTACCGCACAGATAATCCGTGTGACTTGATTTGCTCTCATTTCCTTTTTTGTTTTGCTAAATTAAAATTATCGAAACCCCAGCTATTCGTTCATCAATTTCTCCAAAATTTCGATTGCAGCCTTTGCTATGACGGTTCCTGGACCGAAAATGGCACTTACGCCGCTATCGTATAAAAACGGATAATCTTGCTCTGGGATTATACCTCCGGCAACAACCATGATATCGGATCTGTCAATGGCAGCTAGTTCCGCAATGAGTTCTGGTACAAGGGTCTTGTGACCTGCCGCCAGGGAAGAAACCCCCACAATATGCACATCATTCTCAGCGGCTTGCATGGCAGCTTCCTTGGGCGTCTGAAAAAGTGGTCCAATATCCACATCAAAACCAAGGTCAGCAAAACTGGTGGCTATGACCTTAGCTCCTCTGTCGTGACCATCTTGACCCATCTTCGCTATGAGAATTCTGGGCCTTCGCCCAGCTAATTGATCAAACTGATCAGATAACTGCTGTGCTCTTGCAAAATGGTTGTCTTTTTTGATTGCCGAGGAGTACACACCCGAAATAGATTTTGTTTGTGCAATATAACGACCAAAAACCTCTTCCATTGCCAGAGAGATCTCCCCAAGGGTGGCTCTGCTTCTTGCGGCTTCTATGGCCAGTTGCAAGAGGTTCTTGTCTGTGCGAGCACCTTCAGCTAGATTGTTCAATGCTGTTCTAGTAATTTCCTCGTTTCTAGTGCGTTTGACTGCTTTAATCCTGTCAATTTGTTGCTGACGGACTTTTCGATTGTCAATTTCCAGCAATTCCAGTTTGGTTTTCTTCTCGGTAGTGTACTTATTGACACCAACGATAGTCTCCTCACCGCTGTCGATCCTGGCTTGTTTAGTAGCCGCTGCCTCTTCAATCTTTAGTTTTGGGTATCCGCTTTCTATGGCTTTTGCCATGCCACCCATCTCTTCTATATCATGTATAATCGCCCATGCTTTTTGGATGAGGTCATCGGTTAATTTTTCGACATAGTGAGATCCGCCCCAGGGATCTACAAATTTGGTGATATTCGTTTCATGCTGTAGAAACAGCTGAGTTTCTCTGGCGATGGCTGCTGAGTAATCTGTGGGGAGTGCTATTGCCTCGTCCAAGGCATTAGTATGTAAGGACTGGGTATGCCCAAAGACCGCTGCCATTGCTTCAATACAGGTTCTGGCCACATTATTGTAAGGGTCTTGAGCAGTGAGACTATAGCCGGAAGTTTGGCTATGGGTTCTCAATGCTAGTGATTTAGGATTTTGAGGATTAAATTGTTTGACCAGCTTCGCCCACAAAATTCGACCAGCTCGCATTTTGGCAATTTCTTTGAACATGTGCATACCAATACCCCAGAAAAAGGATAATCTCGGCGCAAACGCATCAATGTCGATACCAGCGGCGATACCGGTCCTAATGTATTCTAATCCATCTGCCAAGGTAAAAGCAAGTTCCAACTCTGCTGTAGCTCCTGCCTCATGCATGTGATAACCGCTGATACTGATCGAATTGAATCGAGGCATATGCTGTGAAGTATATTGGAAGATATCTCCAATAATCCTCATTGACGGAGCGGGAGGGTAGATGTAGGTGTTACGCACCATAAACTCCTTCAGGATGTCATTTTGAATAGTGCCGCTGAGTTGCTCCGGACTCAGGCCCTGTTCCTCCGCGGCGGCGATGTAAAATGCCATAATCGGTATGACTGCCCCATTCATAGTCATGGATACGGACATTTTGTCCAAGGGTATTTGATCAAAAAGGAGCTTCATGTCCTCCACAGTATCAATAGCTACTCCAGCTTTCCCTACATCCCCAGTAACCCGCGGATGATCGCTGTCATATCCTCGGTGTGTGGCGAGATCAAAAGCTACGGATAGACCTTTTTGCCCTGCTGCCAGATTGCGCCTGTAAAATGCGTTGGAATCTTCTGCAGTAGAAAACCCGGCATATTGTCGGATAGTCCAGGGTCTAATGGCGTACATCGTGCTGTAGGGCCCTCGAAGAAAAGGAGGGAGACCTGGAGCATAGCCTAAGTGAGGGAAATTGACTTTTTCCGCTGCTACCTGATGCTGAATAAGTTCTTCAAAGCGTATGTTTTGTGCGGTGGTGCTCACGATGAAGGTATGTTTTCTTTTTTTGTGGGTGATACGGAGATACCTTGAAAGCATTTCCAGGTTGCCTGAGAAAAGAGGTGTGTTAGGTGATCTATTGCAGTAGATCCCGCAATGGGGTCAGAATCAAAAAGCATCCCGGATTCTTCTCGAAAGAGATTGCCAATATTTCTGGCGATCCTGTGCGCAAATTCTGGATCTTCATGTGGGAATACAAAATCAATGGATGACGCACCGGCCAATATAGCTGCCATTCCAGTAGTGGTATTGTGAAGTAGTGTGGTACCTTCTTCTGCATTGTCATTAGCCTTCGGCTGACAATGGATATGAATGTCTGCAGGTCCTGATCTTATCTTATAGATATTGGCAAGAGATGCAACTAAGAATTTTATGGAGCGGATTCGTGTTATCTCCACATAAAAATCATCAGAAAGATGCAAGTGGATACACAAGTTTCTCAGGGAGGTAATCGTAGGATTTAAATTCAGAATCTGATCAATCTTATGTATGATACCAGCGGTATTGTTAACTAAGCTGTGCTGGTCAAATTCTTTGTCGGAGATATGTCCCATTTTCAGATTTGAATGCTCGGAATGAACCTCTTCGTGTTCACCAGTAAGGCGCAATCCTTGAATTACCTCGTAAGGACTTAGTTTTTTGATTAAGTAACCTGCTGACTCAGCGCCAGTGCCAGCGAAGCCTAAGAGACAATGCTCGGTTTGTACTCCACTTAGCAGTTGAGTTATATCATCATCATCTGATAGTTTAAGCGTGATACCATCAGCTCCATGCATCAAAGCTTGTTTAGCCAGCTTGTTGGTCTGGTGATTATTCTCCGCGAAAATTGATTGTATCAATTTCCACGGTGAAGGCGGGTTTCTTTGAAAGAATGAGGTAATATACCGGGAGTCGCGTGAGGTATTGTCGTCGTAGTATATATCTGCTTGGATTTGCGGGTCTGGACGCCATTTCAATATCTGATCCGGAGGTGTTTCCTTAAGCGTTTTCAGTGCAGATTGCTTCCAATCCTGAAAATCAGATTTTGGAAATTCATCAAAGTTGAGTTTGGGGTGTTGCATTAGGGTAAAGTTACTTTTTTAAAAGCTCTTTTACCAGAGGGGCTCTTTTAAACGTAGAAAATACGGATTGGATTTTTCGAAGAAAATTGATTTAAAACATTGATGTTTAGCAAGAATAAAAGGATTATAAAAAGTCAAGGGAAAAATGCACTTTTTTATTCAAGAAAAAACCTTCATTTTTGATGTCCCCCTAAAGTTTAAAGGGTTGCATTTTTGATTTTTCAAACCACCAAAACACCGCGATCAAATGCATGAAAAAACGTGGGCTAGCTGCCTACAGTTCATAAAAGAGCGAATTCCAGGACAAAGTTTTCAAACTTGGTTTTTACCAATCCAACCCATAAAGCTCGAAAATGATGTATTAACGATACAAGTTCCAAGTCAATTCTTTTATGAGTGGTTAGAAGAGAATTACGTGCATTTGCTGAGGGAGTCGATCAAATCGGAAATTGGGGACAATGGTCGATTGGAATATTCTGTTGTGGTAGATCGTGGTGATGAATCAGCTAAACCCTTCACTGTCAATGTTTCAGGAGCGATCAATAGTCAAAATAAGAATCGTGTCAATGGGTTTGATAAATATAAAAACCCGCAATTTATCCAAGAGCTTGCCTCTGACTCTAATTTAAATCCAACATACCTATTTGATAATTTCATAGAAGGAGACTGCAACAGACTTGCCCGTTCTGCTGGATATGCCGTGGCTAATAAGCCTGGCGTCACTTCATTCAACCCACTGATGATTTATGGCGGAGTAGGTTTGGGAAAGACGCACTTGGTTCAAGCTATTGGCAATGAGATCAAGAGGAACCACACCGATAAGTATGTATTTTATGTAGCTTCCGAGAAGTTTACTAATCAGTTTATCGATGCGTTGAAGAATAATAATATTCAGGAATTTATCGCTTACTACAGGAATGTAGACGTACTCATATTGGATGACGTACAATTCTTGAAAGAGAAGGAGAAAACGCAAGAGATATTTTTTCATATATTCAATCACCTTCATCAGAACGGTAAGCAGATTATTATGACATCTGATTGCGCGCCCAAGGACTTGAAAGGCTTGCAGGAGCGATTGGTGTCAAGGTTCAAATGGGGATTGACTACTGACTTGCAGCAACCGGATTTTGAGACTCGGATGGCTATCATCAAGCGTAAGATGCAATCCGATGGTATCGACATTCCGGATCAGGTCATGGAATACCTGGCGTATACCATTGATACTAATATCCGGGAGCTAGAAGGCGTTGTCATTTCGTTGATCGGTCATGCCTCACTTACAAGAGAAGAGATAGACTTGGAACTTGCTAAGAGAGTGCTCAAAAATATCGTCACCGATATAGACTCTGAGGTGGGGATTGACTATATACAAAAGACTGTTTCTGATTACTTCAGTGTCAATCAAGATGACCTGAAAGCAAAAACCAGGAAAAAAGAAATCGTCATTGCTCGACAGGTGGCGATGTACTTCTCCAAGGACTATACTAACCATTCGCTTAAGTCAATTGGATATCATTTTGGGGGTCGAGATCATAGTACAGTCATTCACGCAGTGCAATCTGTGAATGATATGATCGATACCAATGCGAAATTCCGCTACTCAATTGACGAACTCAAGAAAAAGCTCAAGATCAGGTCGCTTTAATACTATAGAGGTTGATTTTAGGTGAGCTTAATTCAAACTCTCTTAATAGGTATTGGAGTTGTTATCTGAGAGTCTAATAGCCGTACACCATTACCTCTTTGCATAGAGATGCCATGAGGTTCAGCCTTGTCGAAGACCGAAGTAGACTATGTGTTGGATAGCTCCGACGGCACGAGGAGGGTCGTGAGAGAGCTGGAGTATAGCCTGTGAGACCCTAAAAGATTACTAACCCTTCCTAAATGGATAATAGACTTCTCGTCCTTGACTAGTGATCCCTGAAATGGTGAATCTTCCACGGATTTTCTCCAGGATGGTGGCTAACTCTTCCGGATCGTCCATAGGAGTATTATTAATTGCTGTGATAATAAACCCTTTGGATATCCCAAATTCAGCAAAGAAACCTCTATCGTCGTAGTCCAACACTTTGATGCCCGAGCGAATACCTAATAGCTCACGCTCGACCTTGGGTACCGCCTCAAATTTGGCCTGCCAGTAATCTGAAAAGAATACATTTCGCTTGATGATACCTGTGGTACCCTCAATATTCGTCAGTGTGAGTGTGCGAGATAGCAGTCGGCCGTCACGGAGAACAGTAAGTTTCAATTCGTCGCCAGGATAGAGATTGCCAACGTACTCCTCAAGAAAAGCTTTGTTTTCAATGTCTTTTCCATTTACCTTTTTCAGTACATCGCCTCTTTCCAACTTGGCTTTGTCTGCTGCGCTTTTGGGTTGTACGTTGGCAATAATAACGCCATCGTAATCTGAGAGTTGGAGCTTTTCTACAATGTCGCTGTCAATATCAACGAAATCGGCTCCCGTGAAAGCTTTCTGCACTTCACCATATTTGACGATGTCATCGAATACTTTTTTGACGATGGCGATGGGCACAGCGAACCCATATCCTGCATAAGAACCGGTTCGCGATAGGATAGCCGTATTAATGCCTATAAGCTCCCCTTTTTCATTGACTAACGCTCCACCACTATTTCCCGGGTTAATAGCAGCGTCAGTTTGTATAAATGATTCGATTGGAAATTTGTCTTTGAGTATGTTAATGTTACGGCCTTTGGCACTTACGATACCAGCAGTCACTGTCGAGGTGAGATTGAAGGGGTTTCCGACAGCAAGAACCCACTGGCCTACCTTAGTCTCTTCAGATAGCCCTAGAGGTATGGCAGGAAGCGATTGCCCCTCAACTTTGATGACGGCTAAGTCTGTGCTTGGATCACGACCTATCAGACGAGCATCAATTGTTCTTTTGCCGATGGTCACCTTGATCACATCTGCATCTTCTATGACATGATTATTAGTAACTATATAGCCATCCTCTGAAAAGATGACACCTGAGCCACTACCGACTCGCTGCGAAGTACGGGGTTCAAAGAACCAGTCGAACATACTGCCGGTGCGATACTCGAATTCCTCAATTGTTTGAATGAACACTACGCTGGATGTGCTGATAGAAGATGCCTCAATGAAAGAGGGTGTATTGCTGAGGGCCATGTCTTTGCTAGAAAATGACTCCGCTGGAGCACTAACAGTTTCTTCGTCGTAGCTGGCCTCAAATGGTATAGCTAGACTTTGTTCCGTGAAATCCTGATTTTGCGTGGATATCAATTCTAATTGATAGTATCGAATGCCGACCCACAGCCCGAATAAACCTGAGACGAAACCTATTAATGCGGATGTTAAAATCTTTTTCATACCTTGACTAATTCTAAAACGGCTATCTCAAAACTATTTTTGGAAGTTTATGGTCTGCAAACTTCTCTTCAACTCTAGCAGGTTTACTACAAGAGCTTAAAAATGTTTCACCTGCAAAATTTGAAACTCCTTTTTAACCTTTTTTCACAAAGATATTCGTCAAAGTCCTTGCCCTAAAAAATTCTCATCCATCGGGAAAAATATTATTTTTGCTGCAGGAGTGATAGTTATTTAAAAAGTGGATGATTAACAATTCCCCTCATTATCTAGTTAATATTTGGTAATCTACAACCAGAATGAATCTTTCGCAGAGTTTGGTTCGAATGACTGCTCTGACTTGAAACAATCCCTTTCCTTTGGAAATTAAGAAACGAAAAATAGCCATACTTGGCTCTACTGGCTCTATCGGTACTCAAGCGCTAGATGTAATATCCAAACATCCAGAGCGATTTGAGGTGGAGGTATTGACAGCAAATAATAATGCTGATCTGCTTATTAGTCAAGCAGTTGAGTTTAGGCCAAACGTGGTGGTGGTGACCAATGACCAGAAGTATGACAAGGTGTCAGCTGCTCTGGATCCTCTAGACATCAAGGTGTATCAAGGCTTGGGAGCTGTGGAGGATGTAGTGCAGATGGAATCTGTAGATATGGTATTGACTGCGATGGTGGGGTATGCAGGGCTACAGCCTACCATTAAGGCTATCGAGGCCGGTAAGCCAATAGCCTTAGCAAATAAGGAAACTCTTGTAGTCGCTGGGGAATTGATCACTGGCTTAGCAAATGAAATGGGGGTGAACATCTATCCCATCGATTCGGAGCATTCGGCGATATTCCAGTGTATTGTAGGTGAATTTCATAACCCCATTGAAAAAATCATATTGACTGCTTCAGGAGGGCCTTTTAGAGGAAGGAAGAGATCTGAGTTGGAGAAAGTGACCAGGCAACAGGCTTTAAATCATCCCAATTGGGATATGGGAGCTAAGATTACCATCGACTCCGCGACACTGATGAACAAGGGCTTGGAAGTAATAGAAGCTAAATGGCTTTTTGGCGTTAAGTTGGATCAGATCGATGTAGTGGTCCACCCACAATCTATTATACATTCCATGGTCCAGTTTGAGGATAGTTCCATCAAGGCGCAACTTGGATTGCCTGATATGCGTATCCCCATTCAGTTTGCGCTTAGCTACCCGGAGAGGATTAGGGCGGATTTCCCAAGATTTGACTTCAAGGATTTTCCGTCGTTGACTTTTGAGACACCGGATACGGATACATTCAGGAACTTATCTTTAGCTTTTGAAGCTATCAAAGAGGGAGGCAATCAGCCCTGTGTGTTAAATGCTGCTAATGAGATGGCAGTGGATGCTTTTTTAAAGGAGAAAATTGGGTTCCTGGAAATATCAGAAGTTATAGAACAGTGCCTCGATAAAGTAGCGTATATTCGAAGCCCTGTTTTAGAAGATTTTATGAATACAGATAGCGAAACAAGGATAAGAGCGAAAGAATTAATAGATTAAATGGAAGCAATAGTGATGACGGCCCAGCTACTGCTGGGACTTTCAATTTTGGTAGGAGTGCATGAGTTGGGGCATTTGCTTGCAGCAAAGGCTTTTGGTATGCGGGTGGAGAAGTATTCCATTGGGTTTCCTCCAAAAATCTGGGGGAAAAAATTTGGTGAAACCGAGTATTCTATTGGAGCGATACCCCTTGGTGGATTTGTGAAGATCACAGGGATGATAGACGAATCATTGGATGTGAAATCCCTCAATGAAGAGCCCGAACCCTATGAATTTAGGGCAAAACCAGCTTGGCAGCGACTGGTTGTGATGATGGGTGGAATTATTGTCAATGTCATCACAGGTGTGGTTATCTTTATTTTCTTGGTCTTTTCTCGAGGAGAGTCCTACCTCTCCAAGGATGAACTGAATAAGCATGGTATTGTGGCCTACGAACTTGGTCAAGAGCTAGGACTACAAACAGGAGATCGAATTGTTGACATATCGGGCAAGGACTATAAAAAGTTCTCTGACTTAACGAGCCCCGATGTACTTTTAAGTACCAATGGATACTATACTGTCGAGCGGTCAGGTACTAGGGTTAAAGTACCCATACCCAATGATTTTATCGATCGCTTTGCGGATAAAGACAAATCCGTTGCTTTCATTTACCCCAGGATTCCCTTCAAGGTTGGGATTATCTCAGAGGAGGGCAAGGCTGCGGAAGCTGGCCTGCAAGTAGGTGATCAGTTCAAAACATTAGCGAGCTATCCCATTACTTACTTCGATGAGATAACAGGCATCTTAGATACTCTCCAGGCGAAGCAGGTGGATGCTGAGATTATTCGCGATGGAGCTTTGCTAAGCATGTCCTTTGAGTTGAATGAAGAAGGCAAAATTGGTTTTGGCCCTCAAGAATTGTTGACCTACTCTCATGTGGACTACACATTTGGCGAAGCAATGAGTAAAGGAACGGAGCGGGCCTTTAGTGTTGTATTTGTCAATATAAAGGCTTTTGGTAAGATGTTCTCGGGAGATGTATCTCCATCCAAGTCACTTTCAGGTCCGATAGGTATTGCCAAGTTTTTTGGAGGCACATGGGATTGGCTTAACTTCTGGCAGATCACTGGACTCTTGTCTATGGTTCTGGCTTTCATGAATTTCTTGCCTATCCCGGCACTAGATGGGGGTAATGTCTTATTCCTTACCTGGGAAATGGTATCTGGAAGAAAGCCATCAGATAAATTTCTGGAGAATGCCCAGAAAGTAGGAATGGTACTCCTGCTAGGAATTATGAGTTACGCCATTTTCAACGATATCTATAAATTATTCTAAAAGAGCCTGCTTCGGCGTAGTATTACCGATTCGTTTCAGCCTCTTCAACTGAATCAGTCTGCGTGACAAGGCCCGGTCGGTATATTTCGAACTCGACTCTGCGATTGAGTCGTTTATCAGCTGTAGTTTTCTCATCTACGATAGGTTTAGAACTACCGTATCCTTCCCATTCTACTCTGCTTTCGTGTACGCCTGCAAATATGACAATATAGTCTCTGATATTTTTTGCGCGTTCCTTAGATAGTTCTAGGTTGAGAGCGGGACGACCATCAGAGTCAGTATGTCCAGAGACACGCAACTTGAAGGTAATATTGTCATAGAGAAAATTGACGATCTTGTTGAGATCAGCATACATTCCTGGTTTGAGCCCGGACTTTCCATTGTCAAATTCAATAGAGGAAAATTTTACTTTTGCTGCAAGTGGTTCCGTTACTTTATCCAGATCTAAAGGTCCATCTAAGAAAAATGCTTCCTCTATTCTGAAAAAATCGTCTCCCTGAATTACCAGTAGATAATTTCTCTGATCGATCAGGTTAAATTCAAAACTACCATCAGACTTTAGGTATTTAGGTGCTACTTCTATTCCCTCATCCAGGTCAATGATCGAGACGATACCTTTGAAGGGCTCGCCAGTGAGCGAATCCGTCAGTGATCCAGTGAGTTGTGTTGTGGCTGTGGGTTGAGCGTCCATAGGCAGCGGGAAAGAATACAGGTCGAGTTTATTCAAGTCGCGAGAGGCAGATCTGGCGTAAAACAGATGGTTTGACTTGCTGTCTATGGTGAAGTAGAACTCACTGCCTTTCCCATTCACCAGCGGGCCAATGTTATGAGGTTCACTCCAATAACCATCTACTAGGTGTGATTTGTAAATATCGAACTCTCCGAAATTGTAGAGTTGTCCATTGGAGCTGAAATACAAAATATTGAAATCAGGGTGGTAAAAAGGGCTGACATCATTATTTCTTGTATTGATAACGGGGCCGAGATTTTTTGCCCTGGCCCAGGAACCGTTTTTGGTTTTATAGGTCATGTAAATATCAGAGAGGCCAAATCCACCAAGTCGATCTGAGGCAAAGTACAGTGTGTCTTCAGTATGGGAAAGAGAGGGGTGAGAGTCCCAACTTAAGCTGTTGACGTTGATGCCTAGGTTTTCGATCTCTCCCCAGGTACTATCAGGCTGTAGCTTGGCCACAAACAGATCGCAGTCTCCATAGCAGTCCTGGCAGTCGCATCTCGAGAAGTAGAGTGTCTTTGCGTCATTAGTCAGACAAGCCGAGCCTTCATTGTAGTAAGAGTTGATCTTAGGGAGTGGTTTTGCTTCTGACCATATTCCATAGTCATCTCGTTTTGTAAAGTACAGGTCTTCGTTTTGTCGCTTATTAATGGTCAGGTCGATTTGATTCCTTTTGGAAGTGAAAATGAGGACTTCATTTTCATTGCTCAGCGCAGGGCCATAGTCTGCTTTGCGGCTGTTGACATTGGTGCCCATATTGAGAAGGACACCGCGAGGTGGTCGAAGAGTATCAATCATTTTACGATGTTCTACCAACTCGTAGTAATATTCTATTGGGACATACTGACGGCTCTCTTGGTCATTAAGTGAATCGTAGTAAATCTCAATTTCTTTCAGGTTGATCCCCTGATGGTGATGTCGCAAGACCAGCCGGTAAAGCGATCTGGCCTCTTCATGCTCGCCAAAGAGCTCAGTCAGCTTAGCTAGTTTCCAGATGAGTCGTGTGTCCTTGTAGAAATTTCTGATACCAAAACGGCTAACATAGTCTTTGAGGACTACGTAGAGATCTTCCCAGTTTTGTTCAGCATTAAGTTTGCGCATTTGCGCCAGCCTAGCAGCATCATGGTGCTCTGAATAGTCATTGATATACTCGAAGTTGTAGATGTTGAGGACTACATTAGTAGGTAGTGAATCAACGGCGATAGGGATGTTTTTCTTTTTCTTACGCTGACCAGAGGAGGCAAAGCTTGCCAATATTCCTATACCAAGTGCTATCCAAAATACATACTTGACCTGCCAACTCATACACACCAGGTTATGACAACCTTTTTCACATTTACGAATTAAATATAATATTATTTCAATACGATCCTCTAATTTGGCATAGCTATTGAACCTCTAAGGCGATAAATCATTTAACTAGTACAATAGCAAAAATACTGTCAATTTGACACGTTGTTTTTATGTTCAATAAAGAAATTCAGATTTTACTGCCAGAATACATAGAGGATGAGTCAGGTGATGTCATCCAACTCGCCGCAACCGACAACCTTCCAGATCTCAACGACAGCTCCATTCCAGATGATCTGCCCATTTTACCGATCAGAAACACAGTCCTCTTTCCCGGCGTGGTACTGCCTATTACAGTGGGAAGACAAAAGTCGATTCGATTGGTCAAAAAAGCCTACAAAGGAGATAGAATCATTGGAGTCGTAGCCCAGGAAAATGTCAAAGCGGAAGAACCTGGATTTAAAGATTTGCATCAAGTTGGAACAGTAGCAAGAATAGTAAAAATGCTAGTTCTGCCAGACGGTAACACGACGATTATCATTCATGGGCAGCGAAGGTTTACGATTACAAAACAGGTCAAGGAAGATCCTTACTTGGTAGCCAATTACAATCTGTTGGAGGAGTTATCTCTTGAGGGTGATGAAAAAGAAACAGTTGCGATTACGCAATCTTTGAAAGAAGCTGCTTATAAGATCATGAAACTCAACCCTGAGATACCGAAGGAAGCTCAGGTAGCCTTGGATAATATTGACAACTATTCGTTCCTAACGCATTTTTTATCCTCGAACGTCAATGCCGAGGTAAATGAAAAGCAGAAACTGTTGCAGATCAATGACCCTAAGGAGCGAGCCGAGAAGTTATTGCAACATATGCTCAAGGATATCCAGATGCTGGAATTGAAGCAGGAAATCCAGAACAAGGTGCACTCTGATATAGACCAGCAGCAACGGGACTACTTTTTGCGACAACAAATGAAGGTGCTTCAGGACGAGCTGGGTCACGAAGGTCCTGATCACGAAATTCAAGCTTTACGCAAGAAAGGTGAAAAAAAGATGTGGCCTGAACATGTGGCCATGCACTTCAAAAAAGAATTGGACAAGATAGGCAGGATGAATCCTGCTGCGGCTGAGTATCCTGTAGCGATGAATTACGCCGAGTTGTTGGTAGAGCTCCCTTGGGCAGAGCGTACTGAGGATAATTTTGACTTGAAGAATGCCAAGAAAGTGCTTGATCGGGATCATTATGGTCTGGAGAAAGTCAAGGAAAGAATTTTGGAGTATCTGGCAGTTAGGAAGCTGAAAAATGATTTGAAAGGGCCCATTCTCTGCTTGTATGGACCTCCTGGTGTTGGCAAGACATCTCTCGGAAGATCGATAGCAGACTCACTCAACCGTAAGTATGTCCGCATGTCACTAGGAGGGGTACACGACGAAGCAGAAATCCGGGGTCATCGAAAAACGTATATCGGATCGATGCCGGGGAAGATTATTCAGAACATCAATAAAGCCCAGGTCTCTAATCCCGTATTTATTTTGGATGAGATCGATAAGGTCAGTTCTGATTTTCGGGGAGATCCGTCCTCTGCACTGTTAGAGGTCTTAGACCCTGAACAGAACAGCACATTTAAAGACAACTATTTGGAGGTTGACTACGATCTGTCCAAGGTTCTGTTTATAGCCACAGCCAACTCTTTGGATACTATCCAGCCGGCCTTGAGGGACCGGATGGAGATTATCGATATCACGGGCTATACAATGGAAGAAAAGGTAGAGATCGCTAAGAAACATCTGATCCCTAAACAGACCAAGGAGCATGGTTTGACATCAAAGGATATCCGGTTTGATAAGAAAGCCGTGGAGAAAGTAATCAATGATTACACACGTGAGTCTGGTGTGAGAAACTTAGAGCGCCGTGTTGCCTCTATCATCAGAAACACAGCCAAATCCATCGCGATGGAGGAGGAGCATATCTCGAAAATTAGTACTGAGGAGGTGAGAACGGTTTTAGGACCGGAGATCTTTGACAAAGAATACTATGAGGACAACGAAATCCCAGGCGTGGCTACTGGCTTGGCCTGGACTCCTGTGGGTGGAGAGATATTATTTATTGAATCCAGTTTGAGCAAAGGAAAAGGTAAGCTAACGCTATCCGGACAGCTAGGCGATATCATGAAAGAGTCAGCTATCACAGCTCTATCATTCCTGAAGTCCAATGCAGAATACCTGGATATCGATCATCAGATATTTGAAAACTATGACCTGCATGTGCACGTACCTGCAGGAGCTATACCCAAGGACGGTCCTTCGGCGGGGATCACGATGTTGACCTCACTCGCATCTGTTTTTACTCAGCGCAGGATCAAGACTAAGATGGCGATGACTGGAGAGATCACTTTGAGAGGCAAGGTTCTGCCTGTTGGAGGGATCAAAGAGAAAATCCTGGCAGCAAGGCGAGCGGGTATCAAGGAAATATTGCTTTGCGAGCGTAATAAGAAGGACCTGGAGGAGATAGATGTACAATATCTAAAAGGTTTGAAAGTTCACTTTGTAGAGACGGTCAAGGAAGTGCTTGACTTGGCATTACTCAAACAAAAAGTGAAAGACCCTCTGATTTTTTCCATACCCAAAGTTGCTTGAGATACCTACTAGTCATAGGAGCTGTGCTTCTGACCTTGGCGGTTTGTGGTCAGGTGAGAGATTTTGAATTTCTTAATATAACACCGAGTGCAAGGGTTGCGGCTATCGGTGGTAGCGCGGTCACCTCGTCAGGTAGTGATATCTCGTTGTTTTTCCACAATCCCGCATTACTTGATTCGGCCAAGTCATCGGATTTCTACTTCATGTACAATTCTTATTTTGCTAAGACGGATCGGTTTTCTGCTGCTTACCATCTGGATATCAATAAAATAGGACCTATAGCCGTAGGTATAGTCTACACTAACTTTGGTGAATTTGATCGAACGGATGCTACTGGAAATCTTGAGGGTAAGTTTTCCGCACAAGATTATGTGGTGCAAATAGGTAAAAGTCATCGTGTGGGAGTTTTTGGATTAGGGGCAAATCTAAAATTCGCACAATCGGGTATTGATAGCTATCGGTCAAGCGCTATTCTTTTGGATGTTGGAGGGGTTTTCAGACACCCGCAACAGGATTTGTCAGTAGGCATGTCTATCAAAAATTTGGGCCTGGTGCTCGCGAGCTATAGTGACGCAGATCAACAATTGCCTTTTGATGTTGAAATCGGCACCACATTCAAACCCCAATATATGCCAGTACGGTTTACGATTACTGCGAAAAACTTTGTGAGAAATGCTGATGATGATTATCGGCTGGAGCCAGAGGCTGAAGTAGATCGTGTTGATCAGGTATTTCGTTATATCAATATTGGTACAGAACTTATCCTAGGTAAGAACGTCAACGTATTACTAGGGTACAATCACCAGCGCAGACAAGAATTGAGGATAGCCCAAGGTGCTTTCGGAGCGGGTTTTTCGTATGGTTTTTTTCTAAGACTCAAGGCATTTGAACTGAGATTTTCTAGGTCAGTATTTCATGCCGCAGGAGGAAGTAATTTTGTGTCCCTACAGGGAAATTTTGAATCTGTAAAAAAGATATTTTAAGTAGATGGAGAATCTGACACCCAGGCAAATTGTAGCTGAACTTGATAAGTATATTATAGGTCAGAAAGATGCAAAAAGAAATGTAGCGATTGCTTTGCGCAATAGGTGGCGTCGCATGCATACGAAAAAAGAGATTCAAGGCGATATTGTACCCAACAATATCCTGCTTATAGGGTCCACTGGCGTGGGAAAAACAGAGATCGCGAGGAGACTAG
>JAHCMJ010000251.1 GCA_019192485.1 Cyclobacteriaceae bacterium HetDA_MAG_MS6
TGCCGCGGGTCTGGCGATGTGGTTGTGGGTGGGTAAGCCTGCATCGTTCTACAGTGAGAATCCTGTCTTCTTAGTAAAATTGGGTTTAGTAATCTCTTTGGGGCTCTTGTCTATTTATCCAACTGTCTTTTTTACTAGGAACAAGTCCAAAAGAGAGGGAGATAGTCAGGACATAGTTCATATACCCAATGGCGTGATTTGGAGTGTTCGAATTGAGTTGCTGCTACTGTTTTCTATACCGCTTTTAGCGATTCTAATGGCTAGAGGCATTTCCAGTTTTTGATGAGTGGAGATGAAAGTTCTCCGATGCTAACTTAAGTTTGGAAGTGTCTATTGTTTTTGGATAGGCAATATGATGCGTGTAGAGAAGGTACCTGAAGAAAGCGCTTATGGTTGGCGGAGTTATCTGGTTTTCTATTGATGATGTAGCATGTTGCTTTCCTCCTAAAAAGGTAACAAAAGATATTCCGCTAGGTTTCGTTTAATAAAGGAAAAATGCCTTGGACTTGTAATAGCTGTGGTAAACAATTTGCTAAACGCAATCAATGGCACAAATGTCAACGCATTTCCTACGAAGTGTTGTTTTCAAAATCTGAAAGCAGTGTGTTGGATAGATTTGAAGACCTTTTGCAAGAGCTGTCCCCAAAATTGAATTATGAGTTGACAACATCTGTAAAGGCATTGACTTTATATGGTCCGATTCACAAGTCGTTCCTGGTGATATATCCTAGGAAAAAACATATTGATATTTGGTTTCCATTGGATCGCAAAGTAGAAGAGTTCCCTATCTTTAAAATCCAGCAATCTTCTAAACGTAGGTACGCCCACTATGTGAGGATTACTCCCGATGAGCCAATGAACGAGACCGTTAAGAGCTGGATATCAGAAGCTTATCACCTGACCAATCCCAATTAGTGAACAAGGGTATCCAACTCGGTGATCATATGCTCTATTTGAGCTATGATTTCCTCATTACTCAAGGATCTATCTTCTAGCAAGGAGTCTATCTCCTCGTAAAGATGAGTCTCGTAAGCCCTTTTTTCTCCGCTGGAATATCTGATTGCATTTTTCACATGCAGCATACCATACTTCAGTGCCAACCTGGCTTCTTCGGAGTGGTGGCTGAGTATCAAGACCTCAGATATCTTGAGTTCGGCCAGTGTAAGTGCATTTAGTGCTTTCGAAAACGCATAATTCATATCCTCTTCGACCAGGGAATCTGCTGCTAGTTCGTCATAGACTACATGCAAATCTGCAATGGAGCCTTCTACTATTTCTTTGGATTCTTCATCCAATTCTTCCTCTATTCTTCTCATCGCCTGAATCGCTTTATCCAAGTGCTCGAGACTTCGGCCACTGGCATTCTCTTTGGCATAAAGCCGCGAATTGTCAAGTAAAAGATCGGGTTTTAGCGCTTCGTCGCTGAGCACTACGGACGTATTGGCATTTTTTAGATATGTTGCCAAATAAAGTAATCCAAGGATCAGTGCAAGGAAGATTAGATTGAGTATCGCTTTCATAAGTTACTACTTTACTAACCCTGGAATTTAATGCAAAAAAGCATTTTAAAGCGGCCCAATAGAAAATATGTTAGCGATTATCCTTGTGTCAAGTATAAGAAAAACTACTTGCGTCGACTCTCAAGCCAGTATTTGAGTTGAGGACTTTGATAGGCCCTTGACGTATAAGTTTCAGAGCTATTATTGAGGCGAGACAGGAGCTGATGACATCTTTTTCCTTTCTTCTCTCCAATTAAGATAAACTTTAGCTGTAGTGCTTCACGGCGTTTTCTGGTTAAGAAATAGCCTTTACTTCCGGCTTCGTAAGCGCCTTGATCTATATTATACCAGATGATCATTTTTTCTTGATTTTGTAATACGTTCAACCTAGAGATAACCCTAGCCCAAAGAGAGGTTGGGTTATCCCTTGTATTTCGGAGACGTCAATTGAGATCTATACATCACACGATGGCATATGACATATCCAGCACAAAAAATAATGCTAGTGATAGGGTGGTGAAAAAGTGTTTCTAAGAGTTGGACCAAAAATTCCATAGCGTGCGATTAATTTGTTGGATTAAAGTTGACCAACTTACTCCTGCTATTCAATACCCATTTGGTGGTAAAAGAGTGGATAAATAGGGCATTTTTACAAGTGCCTTGATTGTTTGGTTGGAATTTGTATCAAAAATGGATACCAATGCTTGCACTGATGGTTCTAGGAGTGCCCGGCGTAAAGTGTAGTTCAGATACGGGAGACGTCTCATCGCGCAGTTGACTTTCTGTTTCAAACTGGGCCTCATTCCAATGTGTATCAAAGAGGTTGAGGACCCTAATTCCGAAATCTATGTTGGCGTGTGTATAGCTAAGTGACACATCTGAAATGAAGTATCCTTCAGCTACTATAGAGTTGTCCTCATTTGCGCTTCGGTCTTTGATGTATCTGTACCTGAGACTGCCAGCTATACCTGAAGGGTGCTCAACTATTAGACCTCCGGTGCTAGTGAAGTTTGGTGCTAAAGGGACCAGGTTAGATTGCTCAGAAACCTGCAAGAATCGGGGTTTTGCAAGATTCACGTTAGCGTCTATGTATAACCATGGGTTAGGTTGGAGGTTGATGCCTACATCTACTCCCTGTCTCAGTGTTTTGCCGCTAGGTTCTACAATCCCCGCATCGCCGACATAGACGAATTCTTGCTCCAGGTAGAGTATCCAATAAGCCACATTGACCCATATCTTCCTGCTGGGGCTGAAGCTTGTTCCAATATCTGAGCCCCATGCTGCTGGTAAGGTATTTTGCGTGTTGGTTACTGACACTCTTGTATCATTGGAATGGAAACCTCTTCCTGCTTTAGCAAAAAATTGCCAATTGCCTGATGGTGTGTATACGATTTTTAATTTTGGTGAGAGTATGTCCTTTGTCTTAGCTGCTGTTTGATAGACTGAGGAAAGGTGATCGTTGTACTGAAATGAGAGCTCATCCCAGCGTAGGCCAGGATTAATCAGCCATAGTCCCAAGGTCCATTCGATATCAGCGTGCAGATAAGTGTTTGCCTCCCGGATATCTCCGGACTTGAGCTGTTCCATGACTGTCTGGCGATTGAGGGTATGAGACAATTCTATGTCTTCGATGTGGTCCAATCTCAAACCGACACCCATTCTCAAGAGTGCTGGATAGGAGGCAAGAGTCAGCTGCCGGTTGTATGTAGTTTCAAAGCCATAGATGTTCCGTTTTTCTTTCTGTCTGATCTGATCTCCATTGATTGGGTCTTCCAGGAAAAAAGTGAAATTAGAATACAGTTCAAATGTATATCGGGTGAAGTATCCTTTCGATTGAAAGAAGCTTAATTGGTCAATTGGATTTACCAATTGAAATCCGATGTCGTGTCTTGATGTAGTACCTCCCTCCGTATCATCAATGGCTCCAAAACGCGAGATAGACCCGTCTGCGACTGCTCTTTCCGGGATCTGGCCTGAGGCATCCCAAGTGCTGCTAAAGGTTGAGGCTTGTAGCGTTAGTTGATGATCTCCAAACTTCTTATTGTATTTAGTAAAAAAGTTGAACCTTCCAAAGTTCTGCGGAGATTCGAAAGGACCATCTGAAGTTTGATATGAAGTGGCTAAATAAGCATTTTCATCTTGATCCTTCCCCAGAAGGTCGATCAGCCCAATAAGTCTAGAGGTGTTGAATTGCCCTCTTTCAAGCTTGATCATGCTTTTTCCTACCTTGTCGAAGGTCCGATAATTTATATGTCCAGCCGTAGCAAAGTTGCCTTTGGAAGCATCATACGGTCCTTTTTCGAAATCAACTCGCTCTATAGTTTCAGGGATAAGAAAATGTAAGTCCGCATATCCTTGACCATGAGCATGAGAAACCATATTGACGGGTAAACCATCAGCTGTTATTTGTACATCCGTCCCGTGATCTATATCAAAACCTCGAAGGAATATCTGTTCAGCTTTTCCACCACCGGCATGTTGTGCAATAAAAAGACCGGGTATTTTCCTAAGTATGTCTTGAGAGGAATTTACTGGCTCTACTTTTAGGTTGATATTAGTAATGGTCTGCAAACCATCGATGCCCGGGGTCACGATCAATTGGTCCAGCATGATCTTGTTGGGCTTGAGAGCAATAGTGGCTCCGTGATGATTTTTTGGTATGATGACCAAAGCATCATATCCTACATGACTGACTATTAGAGAGTCTTCGGGATCTTGGATAGATATTTTAAAGTAGCCGAATTCATTGCTATGCGTGTGCCGCTGCCTCAAGACATCATGGATTACTGCAAAGGCAACTGGCTGTTGAGTTTCCTGATCGAGTAACTTACTTTCGAAGATCTCTTGTCCGCTAGTCACTAGGATGGCGGAAAGGAATAGGTAAGAAAAAAAGTACTTCATTTATAGAATGCTACGAATGTCACTAGTTATCTCAGGTCCAAGCTCAAAGCTGGACTCCAAGGCCTTTTTCAGATACTTAGATGACTTTCCTTCTTGCTTTCTTGCTAAAAAGATTTTCCCCATATGGTACAATACCATTGGTTCTTCGGTTTTACCTTCCAGATGGTGAATAATGGTTTTTTCGGCAGAAGGCAGGTCACCTTTCAAATAATACACCCATGCGAGCATGTCGTATGATTGCAATGTGGGTCTTTTTATTACTTCAGATTTTGCCAGATCAATCGCCTTTTCGAAATCGTGAAATAAGGAGGCTTCCAGCTCTGCAATTTTGGACTCATACCATCCTGTGTATTTGGGTTCTTGGGCCTTAACATAAAATCTTTTTAGATGCTGATCGGACTCAGCGGGGTCAATACCCGCTAACATTTCTGCAAAGTCAGGTTCCATTGTTGGGGCCGAATGGACATTGATCATATCCATGGCCATACAGGCCTCTTCTACTTTGTCATCGGCTGCATACGCCATCCAGATAATACGTTGTAGTGCGGGTAGAAATGTGGGGTCATGTGATAACGCGTCAAGATAGAGCTCATATGCTTGTCGTAGCTCCCCGCTATGACTTAAGTATTCGGCTAGAAATGTAGCAGTCCATGCTTTCAGCGAAGAGCTTGAGTGTTTTTGAGCCTTTTGGTAGGCTTGGGTCATTAGCTCGATGGCGCTGGCAAGATTACCTTTAAAATCTTCATGTTTTGCTAACCGTACCAGACAGTCATAAGAGTCGTTGGTGCTGAATTTTAGTATAGTCTTGGAGGCCAGATCATAGCTTCCGAGTTCCATTAGGATATCGTAATAGATCAGTTTGCTTCCCAGGTCATCGGGATATGCTCGTAGTAGCACTTCACATTTTCTTTTGGCGCTATCAAACTCGTGGAGTTTGATATGGTTTTGAAGGATAGCATGATTCGTTGATAACCCGCTTCTCCAATCAAACTCTAGCAGCTCTTGAAAACTATTTTGTGCTCTTCGGAGATCTTGTATGTCTCCTGAGTACGAGAACCTGTCTTGCTGTAGCTTAGCAATTTTTTCCTGATATGTATAGCCTAAGGGAGTATCCTTTAACTTTTGTGTCCAAAAGATGATCTCTTGATCAATGGATTCGATGCGCTGCGCCGTATTGTTTGCATAGGCTTCAGCATATACACCGTAATCACTGTAGTTGGTGATAGCCTGATATTGCTCCGAGGGTCCGCAAGTGGTTAAAATACATGAGAGGGTAACAAAGGTGAGGATAAGTCTCATTGTTTTGAAGTGTGTTTTGAAGTAATGGTGGGCCTCTACGGGCCCACCTGTCCAACCTAAAAGCTCGCCAGGTCAATGTGGCGAAGCCAGATAAGGGAATGAATCTGAGAAAGATTTGTCATTGCTGGATACATTGTCAGTTATCAGACCAGGAACTAGTGCATTGCCTGTATTGCCATCTCCGAAAAAGGCAAGGATCAGTGTTACATCTATTACATCATCTGATAGCTTTCGACCATTCAGTACATTGCTAAACAGCGAGATATTACTCAAATCTGACGGGCCGTAAGTGGATGGGGCACTTTTATTACAATTCAATACATCTATACCGAGTACTGAGGCTGTAGTGGCATTATCCAATCCAAGTACGTTGGTATAGCTGGTGGTATCGAGACCAATGTAGTTTTGTAGGGCGTGAAAGATACCTTTGAAATGACTGGCATTCATTGCACCGTCTTTGGGTAAGGCCTTATTGAAATTGTTTTTAGTCGGTTCGTCCCCAAAAAAATTGAACACCGTATTGATGCCTGGCCTACCCATGATATCAACCTGACTGTACGTTACGTTACTCACATTGATACTGACTGCATCTGTTTTTTCACCTCCCTCGTTGGAGACTGTCAACGTCGCGAGATATGAACCCACTTGTTTCGGTCTAAATGAAGGGGATGCGGTGTTGGCATTCTCAAGCATGACTTCATTTTGATCAGGACTAGTCACGGTCCATGCGTAGGACAGATTTTCACCTTGCGAAGCTGAGCCATTCAGGGTGATTAATTTTTCGATAACTGAGGAAAGGTCTGTGCCAGCCTGGGCTTCAAGCAAAATCTCTGCTTTTTTATCATCTTCGCAACTAGAAAACCCGATGAGAAGGGTCAGACCTAATGCCAGAAGTGATTGTGTTTTTATAGTTAATTTTTTCATTTGATTCTTGATTTAGATTTTTCTTTTAGCTGTTAACCAAGCGGAAAACTCTGTTACAGAGGATCCGCCAATCATGTCTTTTGGTACCTCTACGACCACAGAGAGTACATTTGTGCCTGCAAAAGCATCTGTACCTGGGTCGTTGAAGGAAGTAGGTGGGTTTTCAGCACCGCCGACACCGTTTACAATAGCGACAAACTTGAAAAAATCCATAAAAAACGGATCATCTCTGGGTCCTGCAAAAAGTTTCATCCCATTCGACTGCCCAGTTTTAACTTCACCTCCATAAGTAGTTATGTCCGATTCCAGGCGGCTTCCGGATGTTTCCACCTGACTTGCTAACCCAGTT
>JAHCMJ010000252.1 GCA_019192485.1 Cyclobacteriaceae bacterium HetDA_MAG_MS6
GCATGTTTGGCAGCTGCATACGATGATCGCAATGGTGTACTGATGATCCCGACGGCGGAGCTGATCACTACGTGATGACCTCTTTGACGTTCCACCATCTTAGGTAAAAGCGCTTTTGATAAACCAATCGTGCCAAAGTAATTGACCTCCATTATCATCCGATCCACTTCCAGGTCAGTATTGATGACCTTGTCGCGCTGACTGATACCTCCATTATTGATGAGGATATCGATCGGACCAAAGAAGGTTTCGGCCTCTTTCGCTTTTTGGGGGATAGAAAATGAATCACCGAGATCGAGGGTAAGTATTTTGATATTGTCCTGATGGATACAATTACCTTTAACTCTTTCCAGTTCTTCTTTTCTCCTGGCTGACAAGATCACTTTAGCTTCCTTTTTATCGAGGAGATAAGCCATTGCTTCTCCAATGCCAGAGGAGGCTCCTGTCAGCCAGACAACGTTATCCTTTACTTTTGACATTCTTCTGTTTGTTGTTTTCTATGAAAACCCATATCGTGTAACCGCCAAGTACTGTTCCTATAGGCACACTAAAAATGGCGACACATCCAGAAATCATCAGCAAAACAAGCCCCCACTTCTTTTTGTTTAACAATGCAACTCCACCTACTATTGATGGGATGGCTACAATCAGCGTTAGGAAAAGAAACACAAAACGAATGATAGTGGCTACCAACTCGAAGACCATTTCTGCATTTTCGCCATCTTCTTTAGCGATTTCCTCAGCAATAAACGGTGCCAATATATCCAGGAGGGCGTTGCCGAAAATGAATATGGCAAAGGCCATCGCTCCATAGCAAATGTGAACGATGCTTAGTACTCGATTATTAGTGTCTAGATTCATGGCTTTTGTTTCTCGTAAATTACGAAATCAAAGGTACATTTATGGCGGTCATCTACAGGATGATGTGTCCGGGAGGTCTCCTGCCATGTTTTTTTATCAAATTCGGGAAAGTAGGTGTCTCCTTCAAACTCGCAGTCGATCTCAGTCAAGTAGATCCTTGTGGCAAGTTGTAGTCCCTGCTGATAAATCTCTCCACCTCCGATGATAAATGCCTCGAACTCTCCGGCTTCGTTGGAAAATGCAATAGCATCTTGCAGTGAGTGAAGTACTTTAGTTCCTGGAGCATCATAATGATCTTGTCTGGTGATCACTACGTTAGTACGATTGGGCAAGGGTCTGAATTTATGTGGCAGTGATTCAAAATTTTTCCTACCCATAATCACATGATGACCCTCTGTAGTTTCCTTAAAAAAGCGAAAGTCATCCGGTAGATGCCATGGTATGTCATTGTCTTTTCCTATTACCCGGTTGCGGCTCATGGCTGCTATCATGGAGATTATCATGGTTTCAGTGTTTAGATGGAATTGCCTCGGAGAAATTCTTCTGCAGTCATTCTTTTTTTACCCTCCAATTGGAGTTCAAGGATTCTAAGGAGATGATCTCTAGTGCTTACGAAGATGCTGCCCTCGTCACTGGACCATATTCCTGGCCGCTCCACTACTGCTTGATTAGTTTTTTCGGCAGCTAATACTTTTACTTGCCTACCATTTAAAGTGCTCCAGGCAGCCGGATAGGGTGATAGTCCCCGAATAAAATTATAGGTTTCTTGAGCGGGTTTGTGCCAGTTGATCTCGCAGTCATTTCGGAAGATCTTGGGAGCTGGCTTTAGCGGTTGGTCTTCGTTCTGATCGATTTGCGGATAATCCTCCTTTGCAATAGCTTCGACTGTTTTCAGTACGAGTTCTGCCCCATTTTGCATGAGTCTCTCGTACAGTTCACCTACATTTTCATTCTCTCCAATGGAGATTTTTTCTTGAAATATGATCTTGCCCGTGTCGATTTCATGTTTCAGGAAAAATGTGGTGATACCAGTTTCCCGTTCTCCATTGATGATGGCCCAATTGATCGGAGCCGCACCTCTATATTGGGGAAGGAGTGAGGCGTGTAAGTTAAAGGTACCTAGCGTAGGCATATCCCATACTGCCACAGGCAACATTCTGAACGCTACAACGATTTGCAGATCTGCCTCGTATGCAGCTAGTTCTTGAAGAAAACCTTCGTCTTTTAGGTTAGTGGGTTGTAGAATAGCTAGCCCTTTACTTTGAGCATATTCTTTGACAGGTGAGATTCCCAATTTTTTGCCACGACCTTTTGGCTTGTCGGGAGCCGTGATGACAGCGACAATATTGACTTGATTTTCTACCAGCATCCGCAGACTCTCGACTGCAAATTCTGGTGTTCCCATAAATATGATTCTTAGCTCTTTCATCGGAAGGTTTTGGTCACGCAAACCTAACAAAGTGCACATTTAATCTGGTGGAGATGATTCAGGATAAATCAGGTATTTTTTTCGCTTTTTCTTGTAGTCATTTAGATCAGCCTGCCAGCTTGCTTTGATTTGTTCTTCGGTGAGGCCTTTTTCAATTTGTTGTTGCAACTGTTTGGTTCCCGCAAGTACATGAAATCGGCTTTTAAAAAAGTCCTCTCGACCAAGTTTTTCGTAAAATTCAATTAATGGTGACAGGGAAAACTTATATTCAATTGCCTTATCCTTAAAGGACAATCCGAAGCACTTTTGTCCTTCGAACTTGGGTGCACTTGATCCTTGGCGGTTTCTGGGAACAAATGAATAAGAGGTATCCGGGTAATCGGGATGACCTACCTGTTGGAAGGCAAAATCAGTTCCTCTGCCTTCCGAAGCAATAGTTTGCTCAAAAAGACATATACTAGGGTACAATGCAATGCTCCTGTCATCTGGCAAATTTGGGGAGGGCTTTAGAGGCAATGAATAGGGTTGATCATGCGACCATCCTGTAACAGGTATTACCTGTAGAGCACAGGTTAATCCGTCTTTCAACCATTTTTCTCCATTGATCATTTGAGCTAACTCACCTATGGTCAATCCATGCACAATAGGAATAGGGTGCATGCCAACGAAAGATTTGTAGGCGGTATCGAGAACCGGGCCATCGACGTAGCTACCATTTGGGTTGGGTCGATCCAATACGATGAATGGAATATTACTTTCAGCACAAGCCTCCATGACATAGTGCATGGTACTGATGTAGGTATAAAATCTTGCTCCCACATCTTGAATATCAAATAGCATGATATCCACTTCTGTTAACATTTCTGCTGTAGGTTTTCTGTTCTTTCCATAGAGTGAGTGAAGCTTAAATGGGTACTCTTTGTCTTCATAGTTGATATGTTCTCCATCAGCGGCAGTCCCCTTAAGTCCATGCTCTGGCGAGAAAACTGTCGTCAACTCAATGCGCATGGAGATTAAGGTGTCGATGAGATGCGTATTACCAACTCTGGAGGTGTGGTTGACCGTTAGTCCTACTCGCTTACCTTTTAGCATGGGTAGATATTCCTGAAATCTTGCCGCCCCAACCAATAGCTCTTGTTGATCAGAGCTGATTTGACTGCTACATGCGGTGCCTATGAAAAATAAGGTTAGGCTCAAAATTCGAAGCATAAGGAATCGTTTGTATACTTGTATCAAAATTAGTCCTTTCTTGAATCTGCCCTACTTTATATCCAAACGCATAACCAGCAATGAATCAGGGGCATTCTCTTCAGTGATCAATAGGATAGCAGTAGTCTCTATTGCGCTGGGTACTGCAGCGCTGTTATTGGCCTTCATGATCTTGATTGGTTTTCAAAACACCATCAAGAACAAGATATACAATTTCAGTGGCCATCTGCTGGTAAGTAAATATTCATTGTCTACCTCCTATGAGGAGACTTCTATTGGAATAACAGATTCCCTGGAGGCACAGCTTGACAAGATAACGACACTAGATCATTGGCAGTATTATGCCTTTAAGGCAGGATTATTAAAAACCAAAGAAGAGGTACAGGGGGTCATTTTAAAAGGTGTGGACGATAGCTTTGATACAACCGCTTTTTCAAATTATATGGTACAGGGTCGGTTTCCAAGAATGAAGCCACAAGGTTATTCTCTTGAGGTGGCCCTCAGCACACGAATAGCGGGATACCTAGGTTTGGAATTAGGGGAAAGAGTGCTCATTTATTTCGTCCAAAATCCTCCAAGGTTTAGGCGATTGGATGTCGTAGGTATATACCAAACGGATTTAGAGGAGTTTGATGAAAAAGTCATCTTGGGTGATTTGAATTTGATCAGGAGGATCAATAATTGGCCGTCGGACCAAGTAGGAGGAATAGAATTATTTGTAAAAGATCCTGATCGAATAGAGGAAGCTGAGGACGAAGTATTTCGCAATGTTGGATTTGATTTACGCGTCGACAATGCACGGGACAAATACATTCAGATATTTGATTGGCTATCATTGCTCAACCGCAATGTTGTTATCTTTCTGGTGATCATTCTGTTTGTTTCAGGGTTTAGCATGGTTTCCATATTGTTGATCTTGATCATGGAGCGAACTCAAATGGTAGGTTTGTTAAAAGCTATGGGAGCCGACAATCAATTGATCCGCCAGATATTCCTAACACAGGGATTTGGTTTGATAGTAAAGGGTCTGGCTTGGGGAAATGGAGTGGCGTTGGCTATAGGGTTTTTGCAGGAGCGATACCAATTGATTTCCTTGGATCCTTCCAGTTATTACATGGATTATGTGCCAGTCACATTTAATGGTATGGTGATCATCGGTATCAATGCCCTGGTTATCCTTCTGATTGGATTGAGCTTGTTTATCCCTCTGAGTGTAATATCTCGGATACGGCCTATTCGGTCGATAAAGTTTGATTGACGTATTGCGGTTTGTACTTTTTGAACCAACTGTTGATCTTCATTTCAATGACTCCGAAGATCGCTTCCTTGAAGATGCCCTTGGACATTTTGGATTGACCTTTGGTGCGGTCGGTGAAAATGATAGGTACTTCAACGATTTTGAATCCATGTTTCCAGGCATTGAACTTCATTTCAATCTGAAAGGCATATCCAATAAAATTGATCCTGTCAGGGTTGATGGTCTCTAATACACTTCTATGATAACACTTGAATCCCGCTGTCGTATCCTTGATAGGAATGCCCGTTACCATCTGGACGTAGATGCTTGCGAAATATGACATCAATACCCGGTCGATTGGCCAATTGACTACATTAACTCCTTTGATATATCTGGAACCGATAGCCATATCATTGCCATCTTTCGCACAAGCCCAGTACAGTCTTTGCAGATCTGCGGGATTGTGAGAGAAGTCGGCATCCATCTCAAAGATGTAGTCAAAGCCTCTTTCCAATGCAAACTTAAACCCTTCTATATAGGCAGTGCCAAGTCCTAGCTTACCCTTGCGCTCAAGAAGGTGAAGTGTGGCATGATTTTTTTGTAATGCCTTGATGATATCCGCAGTCCCATCAGGAGAACTGTCATCTACAATTAGTATCTCAAAGGGCACTTCTAAATCCAACACAACCCGGACAATATCTGCGATATTTTCACTTTCATTGTAGGTGGGTATGATCACGAGGTTGCGGTGCACTTAAAGAATTCTGGGTTAATGAGTAGATCAAAACTTAAATATAATTGGATATTCGCTTTTTCTTGATCATAGTTGTATGAACAAAGTAATTTTTTTGGATAGGGACGGTGTGCTAAATGTGGAGCGCGGTGCATATACTTTTCAGCCAGAAGATTTTATAGTTGTTGACGGAATTGTGCCGGTTTTGAATGAACTTAAAAGGGCTGGATACTTGTTGATTGTCATCACTAACCAAGCGGGTATCCGTAGAGGCATCTATACCACCGAGCAAATGCATGGATGTCATCAGAAATTTCAAGAGGCAAGTGATCACCTAATAGATGCATTCTATTACGCTCCTGGTCATCCGGATTACTCGGCTTCTTTGAGTAGAAAGCCAGGGTCATTGCTATTCGAGAAAGCTATAGCTAAATTTAATATTGATCCGGGTTTGTCCTGGATGATAGGTGATAAGGAGAGAGATATATTGCCAGCAAAAAAGCTGGGGATTAGAACAATATTGGTTAGTGGTCAGCGCCTTTCAGTTGCTGATCATCAGCTCACCGAAGTAGTAGATATCCCGAAGATTGTATTGGGAAATATGCCGATCATTGATAACCCAGAATCTTAAGCATCATTTCACTATCCTGCTCAGCGGCGAATAGCTCAGAAGCAATCTCTCCATTTTCGTCTTCCTTTAAAATGACGTGCTTTGGTGCTGGTATAAGACAGTGCTGAATGCCGCCATATCCACCAAGTGTTTCCTGATAAGCACCAGTGTGGAAAAAACCAAAGTAAAGTGTCTCCTCATCATCAATCACAGGTAAGAATACTTCCGTGATATGTGCCTCAGAATCATAGTAGTCCATACTATCGCAGGTGAGGCCACCGATATTGACTTTGTGGTGTAGGTTGTCCCAATGATTTACTGGTAGCAAGACATACTTTTCATTCAGCCCCCAGACATCGGGCAGATGGGTGATAAACGAACCATCCATCATATACCATAGCTCCTTATCGTTTTGGAGTTTTTGATCCAACACAGAGTAGATCGTAGCGCCACTTTCTCCTACAGTGTAGCTGCCAAACTCTGTCATGATATTTGGAGTTGGTACATGGTTCTTTTTACAGATCCACTGGATGTTCTCAACTATTTGTTCTGCCATGTAGGCATAGTCGTATTCAAATGCCAAGGTGTTTTTAATGGGAAAACCGCCACCAATATCAATGGTATCCAGTTCTGGGCAGATCTTTTTCAGTTCACAATATTTGTAGATAAATCGACTCAATTCGCTCCAGTAGTAGGCGGTATCCTTGATGCCAGTATTGATGAAGAAGTGGAGCATTTTCAACTTAGCTTTAGACTTGTCCCTGATCCTATCCTTGTAAAATGGCAGGATATCATTGTAGCGAATTCCAAGTCTGGAGGTATAAAAAGCAAAGTT
>JAHCMJ010000253.1 GCA_019192485.1 Cyclobacteriaceae bacterium HetDA_MAG_MS6
TTTATGAGGATAAGCTACCTATCGACAAAAAGGCATATGAGACAGCAGCAGAATTCAGCATTGATCCGAACACTTGTGCGCTTAATGGAGGAGAGGACTATGAGCTTTTGTTTACGGTGAGTCAGGAAAACTTTGAGCAACTCAAAAACCACGAGGATATACATATCATCGGATATATGCATCCAAAAGAGAAAGGCCGGGTCCTAGTGACCCGGTCCAATAATGTCATTGAGCTAAAAGCCCAGGGCTGGAAACACTTCTAAGGTCCTACTTAGCCGCTACCAGACTGATAGAAAGTTTGATGTCATCGCTGATCACTTTGTCTCCGAGGTTATCGAAGAAGCTATCTGATCCGTATCGCACATCAAATTTTGACCTGTCAATTGTCAAGTCAGCAGTAGCCGATACTTTGCCGCCATCGACTTTTATCATCGCGGGAAACTCAATGTCCTGAGTGATGCCTTTAATGGTCACTTTACCTTTGACACTATATTTATCTCCACCTGTGGACTCGGCACTAGCGATCTCAAATTTTGCAGTAGGAAACTGTTCAACACCGAAAAAATCGGCAGACTTCAAGTGGCCTTCCAACTTAGCTTTCCACTCTCCTTCTTGATCTGTGTTGTTGATGGAAGTCATGTCGATTTCAAAAGAACCACCTGTTACCTTTCCCTTTTTCACATCCAGAGAACCTGTCTTGATAGCAATAGTACCATTGTGCTTGCCGCCAATCTTGCTACCTTCCCAGTTGATAGTACTAGCCTCGGAATTAACTGTGTAAACGGCCTCGGTACCTACTCCGGCAAATACCATGGCGAATGAAAGAATGAATGCTTTGATCATGTCTAGAAATATTTTGATTTAATGTATGTACATATAATTTACCTACATACAACGATTAAGAGTTCAAAAAGTTTAGAACTTCTCAAAAATAAATGGTTAAATCAGATTGTTCTAGAAACTAAAATGAATGGGGACTACCATTTTGACGGAGACTGGCTTACCCTCACTGAAGCCAGGAGACCAATCACCGGGAGCGTTTTTGATGATCTCCAAGGCCATCACATCGCATTGCTCGTTTAGGCTTTTAACCACTTTCAGGTCCTCCATCTTGCCTTTGTCATTGATTACAAATGCAATGAAAACGCTGCCTGAATCCTTTTTTTCGGCCTTTTCCAGACTTTGCTTGATATAGGTGTTAAAGACTTCCATACCGCCTTTGTATTTCGGCATTGTCTCCGCTACGGCATAAATCCCATCTTCCGGAACGTACTTAGCCTCGCAGCAAAACATCAAAATAAATAGAAAAGATAGGAGGCGCATCATACACGAATGTAACGTTTCCTTAAATAAATAACAAAGAAGAGATAATGATGTCCATAGGGCTCCTACCTTTGCGCCGATAATTCCTTCTAAAATGAGATATGATACAACTTGATCATACCATAATATCCAGTGACATTGAAAAGGAGTTCTTCGTTTGTGACCTGGAAAAGTGTAAAGGTGCCTGCTGCGTGGAGGGGGATCTAGGTGCTCCCTTAGAGGAAGAAGAATTGGATGAGATCGATAAGGTACTGGAGATAGTCAAGCCTTACTTACCGGCTGAAGCAGTACAAGTATTAGAGGTAGAAGGTGGTTACGTGATTGATGAAGAAGGAGATTTTTCTACTACCACCATCAATCGCAAGGAGTGTGCTTTTGCTTTTTATGATCAGACTGGAATATTGAAATGCGGAATAGAGCAGGCTTGGAAAGATGGTAAGACCTCTTTTCAAAAGCCGATTTCCTGTCATTTGTATCCGATAAGGGTCAAAAAAATAGGAGAGTACGAGGCACTCAACTATGACAGGTGGAGTATTTGCTCCCCAGCTTGCGGTCATGGTAAAAGGCTAGGAGTACCAGTTTATAAATTCCTGAAATCTGCTCTGATTCGCAAGTTTGGCGAGGAATGGTATCAATCACTACAGGATTATATAGGCTCAACGAAAACACCATGACTGTTGAATTCAGAATGACTATATTCGGACACCAACTTATTTTTCTAACCTAACCAGCTTGTACGAATAGATTACATGGAAATCTCGAAAAAAGTCATATTGACGGGGCATTTTGGAGTGGGGAAAACCTCCCTGGTTCAGCAATTTGTCAAGCAGAAGTTTTCAGAGAGCTACCTCACCACCATAGGAGTGAAGGTGGACAAAAAGCAAGTGGATGTTGATGGTGCTAAGGTGAATCTAATCTTGTGGGATTTGGCCGGCGAATCGTCAGCAATCAAGGTGCCAAAATCGTACCTATTAGGTACGCAGGGGATTATCTACGTATTCGATGTTAGTCGGGAGGAAACATTTGCTTATCTGGATGATGACCTCCTTGAGCTAAAAAAGTCGATGCTAGAGGTGCCACACGTTATCTTAGGAAATAAGTCTGATCTAATGAACGAAGAGGACTTGGCCAGTATCAAATCGAAAGTACCGCACGAGGTGGCTTTCACTAGCGCCAAGGAGAACACAAACGTAGAAGAGGCTTTTCTTAATTTAACGAAGATGATGTTGTGAACCTAAACGAATTAAAGCTAGCGTATTTCAAGCGCCGTTCCCAGATAGTAGTTTTTGACCATGACGGAATAGTCCTGGAATCCTGTAATACTTTGTCCTCGATTTCCAACGGGATCAATCTTTTCGAAGAGATTCCATTTATGCAAGGATTGCAGCATGAGATAGCCAAGCTCCGAATAGGAGAGCCGGTCATTTATAATTGTATACATACAAGCGTTTTTGACTACCAGTCCTTTTTTGACTTTATTATTCGAAAAGTGGAAGATGGCGATGATGTGAAGTGGGTGTGGCTGATATATGATTTCCACGAACAATACGAAAATATTTTAGAGCTGCAGCAGCAGCGTAACGTCAGCCATCTACAAAAGACATCCCTACAAAAAGTCAATAAGAATCTCGTCGAGGAAATTGAGACACTAGAACGTATCAATGAAGGACTAAAAACCTCCGGGTCATCTAACATCCTGATCAAGTCTGATAATCAACTGATCAATGTTGATATGAAGGATGTGTTATTTTTTGAGGCATTCGGTGATTATGTCAAGATCCACACCAGCAAGCAAGTACATGTGAACTACAACCGGATCAAAAATATCGAAACGAAACTGCCAGAAGATCAGTTTGTTCGAGTACACCGGTCGTATATTGTAAGAATTGATAAAATTGAAAATATAGAGCAATCCAGTTTGCAGATCGGTGATAAGATCATTCCGATAGGTCAGTCATTTAAATCCAGTCTACTGGATCGATTGGAGCAGCTATGAATTTTTGATTTTGAATGATACATTTAAAACATCATCTAAAAGTTATAAACTAGCAGGTTATGGCTGAGAATAACAATGAAACAGATAAGCTCTTAGCGATCAAGGAGATCATCTTTGGGGAGCAGGAAAAGCGTTATGACAATGAGCTTGCTGCGCTAAAAAAGCAGGTAGAGCAAAACGAAAAGGATAACCAACAAGCATTTGAAAAGGTCAAAAAGGAGCTGGCTGAGACAAAAAATAGCCTACTAACGGAGATCAAAGGCCTGGAGTCCAAACTACTGTCAGAAGTGGATGCACTTCAAAAAAGCAAGACAGATCGAGTGCTACTCTCCAAGCTTTTTACAGATATGGTTAACAAAATCAACGACGCTGGCTGATCGATATGTCCAGGGGAGGCATACACACGCTGAAGGAGATCCTCTTCGAGGAGGAGAAGGAAAAGTATCAAACCCTCTCCACCCAACTCAGTGCATTGCAAGGACAGATGCAGACTGCCCTCAACGGTCGAGAATTACCTGATTCCGAACTCCAACAAATTGTAGAGAAGATATCCATCATCATGCCCGATAAAATGGGGCCAGTGATTACGGAGACCCTCAAGGTACAGATTCGTGAGCAAAAGGATGAAGTAGTACAAACGCTCTATCCGATCATTGGCCAGATGATCAAAAAATTTATTCAACGGGAAATACAAGTGCTTACCGAGAAGATTGATTATCAACTGGAAAAAGCATTTTCCTGGGAGTTTCTCCTGGTACGAATTAAAGCCTTCTTCACAGGCACTAGTACCGCTGACTTGGTACTGAAAGCATCTGATCCTGCCAAGATTGAGGAGATATTCTTGATAGAAGAAGGATCGGGATTGCTTTTGGCTAGTTATTCCAGAAACAAGACTATAGACCAGGATATGATAGCAGGGATGTTGACGGCTATCCGTGCTTTTGTGGAAGACGCCTTTTCTTCTTCCGATCAAAAACTCGAAACCATATCCTATGATCTTTTCAAAATCTACGTGCAGAGTTTCGGAAAGTTCTACATTGCCGTGGTCCTATCCGGTGGCATGGATACAGCATTCAAAAATCGTCTGGATGACACCATTTTGAAGTTTGTAAAGGATATCTCTATCAAAGCTGATGATGAAGATCACGCACAATATCTCAAACTATTAAACCAGTATTTCAATAAACTATAACAATTATGAAGAAGCTATTTATTGGAATAATCATCATAGCACTTCCTGTAATGGCCTATTTCCAATACCAAAACTGGAAGAGGTTCCATCCCCCTGTTAGCTATGAGTACACGCTCAATCCAGGAGTGGATACGGATTACTATAATCCCGAGATAGTGAAAGAGTATTACGAAAATGCAGTAGAAATTGGAGCATTTGCTCGAAGCCAATGGTCAAACAACGATATCGATGTCCGGTATCCGGATGCGAGTAGTACTGAGGCTGTCAATGCCGCAACTTACTACAACCATTTGATTGCCAGAACCAAGATGATAGAGTGGAAACTATTGCAATCGTCAACTTACAAGAAGGATATGCAAATCTCTAATGAGGATGTGCAGTTACTTGAAGCAGGGCAGTCTATGAGTATGGTTAAAGCGATAAAAGATAAAGCCAGTTACATAGGGCTGACCATTGGTGCCAGTGGAACTTTCGTTTGGAAATTGCAGAAGAAGCTGTTAGAAAAAGGATTTACTCACCCAGTGGATGGTGTATTCGGTGCCGAAACCCTCACTAGCTTAACTTCCTTCCAACAGGGTCAGGATATTTTCCCCTCAGGTCTCTTAGATGAGGATACCTTTGAAAGGCTCTTTCAATAATTAGCGGAGAGCTGGCTTTTTTCGCCCAACGTAAGCTTGACGAAATTGAAACCTTTCCAAAAGTCATCTGAAAAGTCTCCTGCAGCTTGAAAAAATGTATCCCGATCGCTTAAAACCTTTTGCATTTCCGGAGGATCGGTGACTACCTTACTCTCATTCACCACTAGAAGAGATTCATATTCAAATTGCTTTTCGCTTTCGTCAGTCCATTTGCCAATATACTTGACTGTGTTTAGGTTCCAAAGTCCTTCCTCCTGTTGAGTAAATTCCTCAACCCACTCGACTTCATCCCAGAAGTAGCTTTTACTCAAATCAGGATAATAGTGTGCTTTCACTACGGCATATGAACCCTCTTCTATGAACAATTTACCGGATGCTCGCCCTTTTTTTGATTTAGGTTCAAAACTCACTTCGTACACTTTTTTGTTGTTGAAGTAGGTCGCGCCTTCGAAACTAAACTCATAATGACTCAGATTGGAGAATTGAAGAAAACTATCATCCCGACGAACGACAGACTCCACCATATCTTTGGCATGACCACGGATCATGGTCACATCCGTTTCGGCGACATCTATGTATTCCTTTTTTCGAGTCCTGATCGGACTCACCTGGGTGGTATTAGAACTCACATCGCTTGGTAGATAAATATCCAAAATCCCTTCTGCTAGATAGTATAAGTTCTGTTGCCCAAAAAGCCGTTCTTTGTAGTAACAGTTCATACTTTGATGATCAAGCTCGTAGTTAAATTTTAAATGATTCAGTACCTCTGATATGATTCCTTCGCCGGTTTTGACTACCACGGCCTCCAGCTCTGTAATAGCGGGCTTTAAGTAGATAACATGCTTTTCCTCAGCTGCTGATAAGGTAGATTCGAAATTTTCGTATCCAATAAATGAGGCTTCAATCACATAATTTGCTTCATACGGTACTTCGATTTGGAACTCTCCATCCTCGTTGGTCACAGCTACCTCTCCATTCAATTTGATATGAGCGAATGGTAAGCCTTCCTCTGTTTCGTGATCGAGGATCTGACCTGAAAAAATGAGTTCGGTGCCCGTTTTGGACCCAAATGCCGTAATTACCACTGCTACGGCAAGAAAAAAGACCTTCATCCAGTTGTTTGTTATGGTTGGTGAAACTAGGAAGGAGTCTCTTTCCACTGATTGAGCCCGCAATCAATGAAATAATGTCAAAAAAGTCAACTAGTAATCTTCGAGTTACATGAAAATGCCGCCGTATTAGGTCATTTACTCGTCGAATGATCACTCCGCAGAACGGTTGTCTATGACTTCTCCGAAAAATATTGCATTCAGAAGGAGTTTGTTAGTCCCGTACCAAAAAGCTCTGAAGTTCGTGTTGAATGCGAATGAAACAATCTTACCGCTTCCCATTTTAGATATGACTATTCCAGGGCTTGATTTAAGCCTGTCCAGGTTTTCCTCTGAAACATATCCACTTTCCAGAGGAGTTTCACTAAAAATAAATGGGGATGCGTAGGGGTTGTTTGGTTGGTCAAAATATAAATTGCCATTGACAAAAACGGGTAATTTGGAGTAGGCATAGCCAAATCCAATAGGATGTGTTTTATCAACCCTGCCTGAGAAGATGGTGCCTCCCGTTACTTGAGCACCTTTGTACTTAGATAGGTCCTGATAGTCTTTAGTGCCAAGCGTATCCTGGTATGCTTTCGTGAATTTTAGCTTGGTGAAGCCCTGTTGGTTTAGCCAGCGATTTGCACTTTTGAA
>JAHCMJ010000254.1 GCA_019192485.1 Cyclobacteriaceae bacterium HetDA_MAG_MS6
CTTTGCAGTGAGCCTTGATTTGAGTATACGCATCATGCTAGTATTGAGCTTCCATTGATCGCTAACGGGCATTTGAGAGTAAGGTAACACCGGCATGTATGGTGCAGGTCCGAACTCAGGTGTGATGGTCAAGACCTCAGCGCCGGCGCTCTTTCTGTTATCAACAATGCCTTGCCACCAGCCCAGATAGATTTCTAAGAGTTCAGCCCATTCTGGTGCTGTCGGATCATTGACCTGTGGACCTTCTTCAAACCCTATGCGAGCATGAATATGGTGGGACCTACTGATTACCTCATTGACAGCCTCCTGTTGCTGGGGACTTTGTAGCCTGGATTCACTTACGGTCATCCAGTGAGATAGATCAGCGGTGAGAGTCAATGCTGGGTAGGCCGTCATATACCGTTGAGTTAAAGTTGGGGAATAACTAAACTTTCCTCTATGTAGCTCATGCCAAATCGCGACACCACTTTCCTTACCGATTTTGTCGGCGAGTTGTATTAGTTCCAGGTTTTCTTCGAAAGTAAAGAAGTCCTTTCCTGTTTGAGTGTTAATAGCAATTGGTCGAAGGTCAATTGCATTTCTTAGATATCTTACGAACTTTTCCTTATGCGCCCTAAATTCATATTCAGTTCCTGATTCACCTTGCTGTGCAATCAAAAGAAGGTCAAACTCAGTGAGTAATTTTTGAATTTCAGCTTTTACATGATTTTCAGTCGGAATGACCATCTCAACTCCATCATAACCATCCGATTTCACGTTTTGAAAGAAATCGTAAAATGACATCTTCTCCGAACCCCATTTCGGGCAACAATATTTTATATCCATTCGCTTACATATAAATCAAAGGATTGCTAGCAGTGTTTTCACCACGAGCATGCCAAAGTTTATGGTTGGGGTGCGCAGATGGGTTGAATTTCATATCCAGGCTAAAATATCTCATGGTATAGCCACATCTGCGTTTGTCGGAGGTGTTGGCATTGGCACCGTGAATGATCCTGGCATCATGCAAGGAATAAGTACCTTTGTTTAATTCAAACCATACAATGCTTTCCAAGTCAAAAGAACCTTTTTTGATTTCAGTGGTAAAGGTACTGGTCTTTGCATTTTCAACATCCTCATATTCTGAGTGACCATTGCGATGGGATCCAGGTACTACGCCCATGCAGCCATTTTGGATAGTGGCATCGTCAATGGCTAGCCAGATCGTTACAATCCCATCAAGTCGGTCAAACTTTCCTTTCCAATAAGCGCTGTCCTCATGCCAGGGTGTTCGTCTGCCTACACCGGGTTCTTTTGAAATAAAATGACTGCTCCAAAGACCAATATTTGGGCCGATGATATCTTCTACCACATCTAATACAGCGGGATTCAATAGAAAATCAAAAAGTCGGTCATCTCTAAAGTGAGGAGTATCTAGTTCGTCAGAGAGTTTTTCACCTTTATTAGCTAGATGCTCTTCAAAGATGTTAGTAAGTCGTTGCTGATCTATGGAATCGAACATCATTTGTCCAGGTAGAAGGTAGCCATTTTTTTGGTAAAAAGAGACTTGCTCCGGAGTAAATGTATTTAGGGTCGTCGTACTCATTTTTCAATTGATTTAGAATCATCAAAAGTCCAGATTTGATAGTAATCATTCCTCCACTTAATTAGTATTTTTCTATACTTTCATGAATTACTATGATAGTATCTTGTGATTTTTATTCTTAAGAAATGAAGATTATTCAAGAGCATGTAAGCTTATCGGCGAAAAAACCTTTCAAAGTGAGTGTTTTTGATGAGGTAAAACTTGACTACCCACTTCATCACCATAGGGAGTCTTACGAGATCACAATGACTTTGGGACTATCAGGTACCCGTATAATAGGAGACAATGTTTCATCTTTTTCTGAGGTTGACCTAGTTCTTTTGGCGCCGGGTTTACCTCATTGCTGGTATGATTATGGATTACGTCGTGGTAGAAAACAGGAGCGTGTCGTTGTTATCCAATTTTTGCGGTCGTTGATAAATGATAATTCGCCATTTGGTTATCACTTGAGTCAAATTAGAGATGCCTTATCCAGGGCCGAGTATGGGCTCCAACTTACTGGTAAGCTACTGCCTCGTGCTGTTGATTTGATGCAGCGAATCAAAACGGAGACTTTCCATACTTACCTGACAGTACTAGAATTGATACATCTTTTTGGAGATCCTCAATACAGCCAAAAGCTTTGCAGCGAAGGTTATGTCAGTCCGGTATATAAAGAGGAGGGTCAGCGATTGGAGCAGGTATGCAATTATATCCATCAGCACTATATGCGCAAGATCACGATTACAGAAGTCGCCGATCAAGTCAACCTGTCCGCATCAGCCTTTAGCCATTATTTCAAGAAGCGAACGCTACAAAGTTTTACAAAATTCGTAATGGAACTCCGGCTAGGTAAAGCGGCACAATTACTGCAGTTTTCGGAGATACCTGTGACTCAGGTAGGGTTTGAATGCGGTTTTCAAAATATCTCCCATTTTAATCGATCTTTTGCGAGAAAATACGATACTTCGCCCTTAAAATTCAGAAAAAAGTTTCAACATACTTGACAACAAAAGGAGCATCGGATAAGCTGTTATAAGCTGTATCTGTTGAAAGTGACTTTTTTTCTATTAGCCTTATCTCATATTCACTTTAATTATTCTTTCCTTGTTTGAAAAGCGATCGTTTCACAATTGCTTATTAGTAAACTTTTCTTCTATAAATGAGCCTAGAGAAAGGTAGTTTTGATAGAGCTTTTCATACTTTTCGACTTGATCAGGCTGAGGGGAATATGTGGTTTCAAATCCGTTGCCCATGGACTTAGACGCCTCCCTTACATTAGGATAAAGGCCTGCAGCAGTAGCGGCATACATGGCGGATCCAAGTGCAGGTGCTTGTTCAGAAACAGCTATACTAATGGGCATGTTCAATACATTTGCCAGGGTCTGCATGATAAATGCGGATTTTTTGGCAACACCACCTATTCCTACGATTTTTTTGATTTCAACACCTTCTAAGCTAAATCGGTCAACAATCCTCTTGGATCCAAAAGAGATAGCTTCCACCAATGCTCGGAAAATATGAGGAGGTTGTGTTCCTAAGCTTAAGTTGGCAATGGCAGCTTTCAGATACTGATTGGCGTCGGGTGTTCGACGCCCATTAACCCAATCTAGGGCAATAGGTGTGCTCTCACTAGCCGCTGTTTGTTCGGCTTGTTTCGATAGTTCGACGATGGTTTTTTCCTTGATGTCTTGCACAAACTCATCGGGCAGATCAAGACTATCAATATTCCTAATTGGCCAGGATAGCAAGTCGCTAAACCAAGCTAGTACATCGCCAAAAGCTGATTGTCCTGCTTCAAGTCCTATCATGCCTGGAATAACAGATCCATCGACTTGCCCACAAATCCCTTTTACTGGCTTTTGTTCAATTGCGGATTCTGAAGATACGATGATATCACAAGTAGATGTACCCATCACTCTCACCAGTGTGAACTCTTCGGCTTCCGCTCCGACAGCACCAGCATGGGCGTCGAAGGTGCCTACGCTTACAATTGTCTCCTGGGTCAGCCCTAGTCTTTCGGACCATTCAGCATTCAGCGTACCTGCTACCGTATCACTGGTGAAGGTGTCTTGATACAGTCGGCTTCGCAAGCTAGCTAGATCTGGATCAAGTTGTTGTAGAAATTGTTCTGGTGGCAACCCTCCCCAGCTTGGGTGCCACATGGCTTTGTGACCTGCGGCACATCGGCTGCGCTTAAATTGCGCCAAGTCATTTTTGCCGACCAGAATGTACGTCATCAAATCACAATGCTCCATCCAGGAGTGGGCGTGTCGGCGAACCGATTGGTCATCTCGAATGATGTGCAAGATTTTTGCCCAAAACCACTCTGATGAATAAATGCCACCCACGAATTTGGTATAATCATCACCTCCCCAATTCCTGGCTTGATGGTTGATCTCATCTGCCTCCGCTGTAGAGGTATGGTCTTTCCATAATATTACCATTGCATTCGGGTTTTCCTCAAAACCTTCGCTCATGCAAAGAGGTATGCCAGAAGAATCTACAGCAACCGGAGAAGAACCGGTAGTATCAATGCATATACCCTTTACCTGTCTGGGATTTACCTGACTTTGCTTCAATATCTGTCCAATGGTTTGTTCCATCCCTTCGATGTGATCCAATGGATGTTGTCGAAACTGGTTGATGACGGGATCGCAATACATACCAGCTTTCCATCTTTCGTACCAATGAACAGCACTTGATATTGTTTTCCCGGAATCAGCGGCGATTAGTACAGCCCGCACTGAATCGGTTCCGAAGTCTAGACCTATTACAAACTGATCAGATGTCATAAACAAATGTATATTTTACATTTAAAGTTAATCCGAATTTTTTATCTGCACGTATGTGATTTTGTTTCCCATGTATAGGTAGCAAAATAGAATACTCCAATCATGAATCTTTCAATTTGTTTTTGATGAATGATGCCTTTCTGACGTTCAAAAGAAAGAGGTGAGCCAGACTATCGATTCATCAGATATTGATCTTGCAAAAGCACAATTGATCCTGCTAAAGGTAGGTTGATCAACTGGTACGGCCTCTAAAGATAATTACTAGCGATAGTGTTTTGCTGAAGGTGAGTTACGACAGTCAAATTAGCCGTAGATTCTGCAGCATTGATACTTTAGAATATTTCAAAATGCGATGATGGAGATATGAAAACTCTTAAACGCAGTCAAACCCCACTGTAGGAGCCAAACCCGCCATCCACAGGTATTACCGCGCCGGTAACAAAAGATGCTGCAGGCGAACAGAGCCAGTGAATGGCACCATTGAGTTCGTGCGCTTTACCAAATCGGCGCATGGGAGTCTTGTTGATTACAGTTTGAGCCCGTTCTGTAAATGATCCATCCTCTTTAGTCAGCAGTGCCCTGTTTTGATGGGTAATAAAAAAACCTGGTGAGACTGCATTTACCCTGATGCCATCACCGAATTTGAGGGCCATTTCCATAGCCATCCACCTGGTAAAATTTTCAACGGCTGACTTGGCAGCTGAATAGCCCACACCCCTTGATATGGCTTGAGTAGCTGCCATAGATGAATAATTGACAATAGACCCAGTTCCTTTTTGGGTCATCGCTTCTCCAAACACAAGTGAGGGTAGCACCGTACCAGTGAAGTTTAGATCGGTGACCTTTTTGAAGTCTTCGATATGCAAATCGAAGATAGTCTGGTCGGGGCCTACTGAAGCTCCAGGTATATTGCCACCTGCCGCATTGATCAGAAAGTCGATGGAGCCAAACTCTTGAACAACTTCGTTTTTAACCTCTCTAAGGTGCTGCTCATCCAGTACATCGCAAGCGAATCCTATCGCTTGACCCGTCTCACTAAGTGAGCTCACTGTAGATTTTACCTTATCACCAGATCGACCAAGTATACACACTTTAGCTCCGGATTCCACAAAATGTTGAGCAATAGCTCCTCCGAGAACACCGCTGCCTCCTGTAACAACAGCTATTTTTTGGGAGATATCAAAGGGGTTGTTCATTTCAGTAGTTAGCATGAATGGTGGCAAAGAAAAGCAATCTCATAATTTTAGGGATTACTTCAAGACGATAAGTTTATTGGAATAAATTATGCTTGATCTGCATGTCCGTCGTTGGGAAAGCTGGCCTAAAGTACACCAGGCTATCCATGGTGTTCAAGGTAAAAAGGTCTGTCATCTCCTCTGGGGTGAATTGGGATTTGTAGCATTCGAAAGCGGCTTTTGCTTTACTGGCATCCAGGTTATTGAATGGTATTTGATAGGTCAATAGGTCCTTTCTGGTTGGGAGTTTGTGGTATTCGAGGTCTTTGGCGAGTTGTGTTCTTAGCACTATGTTAATTTTTTGCCTTTGATCCGGTACTCCGAAGAATAGTAACTGTGAAATGTCTTTGTATTTCTCTTTTTGACTTAAAATGGTCGTGACATTGCTGACCATTCTATGGTCAATATGACCATAGTATCCGCCTGGGTCCCACGTAATAACAATGTCCGGCCTCGTAGCAGCAAATACGCTATCTAAAAGGTATTGTAACTTCGATAGCTGATTGCCGGCTCCCAACGAGCCGTCTTCTAACTCTAAAAATATAGGTGGGTAGATTCCCAGATTTTCTGCGGAGCAGATAGCTTCTTTTTTCCTAACAGCGGCCAACTCCGCCCCGGCAGGTATGTTTGCGTGACTCCGGACGCCCTTGCTACCATCGGTGGCAATTACCAAATAAACTTCTGATCCTGTGCGGGCATATCGGGCGAGCGCGGGCCCTACTACGGCATCATCATCAGCATGAGCAAAAATGGCAAGTATAACTCCAGAAGTGTTATCTTCCAGTTTTTCGCTTTTACAGGAAAGCACTAGTACACAGAGAGTAAGTAAACAAAAAAGGTGAGACCGCATGACTGTCAAATTTAGGTCTTTAACCAAAAAAGAGGGGAGACCTGTTACATTTTTCAGTAGATAGAGATGAGTGTGTCAAAATTTGCACCTCTTTTACTTACCTAACTAAGGCAAAGGTAAATATGACAAGACTAAGACAAACCTGGCGCTGGTATGGGCCAAATGATCCAGTAAGCCTGCTAGACGCGAAGCAATCCGGTGTACAGGGGATTGTACATGCGCTACATCATATTCCTGTAGGAGAGGTTTGGACCGTATCCGAAATCGAAGACCGTAAAAGGCAAATAGAGACTAATAATGCCGGTGTACAATGGGAAGTGGTTGAAAGTGTCAATATTCATGAGAGTATCAAGCTAGGCATATCGGATCGAGACCAGTATATCCACAAGTATCGGCAAACACTAAAAAACCTTGCTCACTGCGGACTACGAACAG
>JAHCMJ010000255.1 GCA_019192485.1 Cyclobacteriaceae bacterium HetDA_MAG_MS6
GGTATCCTCATAGTTTGGTGCAAAGCCAGCTACTTTGATAGGACGACTAATTCCTTTTGACGTGGCGGTTAGTAGTGCGGCGGAATAGCCTACGGCAATGTGATATCTTCTTATGAGATAAGGTAAGGACTTGAATAAGTTGGGAGTACCTGCCGTCACTCGATTTGTCAGCAAAGTTGGCCAGTTAATTCGCCATAACTCGCCATCCGGGATGATGGTAAGTCGACTGATCTTGTCCGTTGATGAATCCAGTAGATCTTTGATGAGTAGGGTGTACAGTGTATGACTACTATTTACAAAGAGAGAATCAGATTGGGTCTTGCTCTCAGAGATAAAAGCATAATCCGATATTGATCGGTAGTGGTCCTCTATTAGAACTAGTGTTTGAGGTGTCTTGGGAATTGCCTTCATCCGGATATCTTTTTCACTCAGAAGAAATGCGTAAATCTCCTTTTCGCCCATTTGAAATTCAACTATAGCCTCTTGTCGCTCAGCCAGCTGACTTCTTATCTTTTCTATGTCCAATTCAGGTATGTTATGGCGCAGTTGAAAGTAGGAAACATATTCAGATTCAAGCCGATTGAGAAATGTTTCATAATCCTCATAGATTTCCAGATAATTGGCACGGTTTTCAGCTACTGTTGCGGGTTTATCGCCTTCCTTGCTTGCTAGTAGACGTGCTTTTGAGTAAGTCAGCTGCCCCTTCAGTGCCATTTCCTGAGCTACCAGGCTATCCGGCACGCCTGAAAATTTGCCAGCGTTTTGATGGGCAGCATTGTTGTGTAACAGAAAGGCTTTGCTTCTATCTGCAATTCGCAGAGCCGCTAGTAGATATCTTTGGTTTCCGGTAGCATGATATAGCCGTCTCGCTACATTGATAGCTTCGTCATAGACTCTTGTTGCGACCTCATTCATTCGTATCACACTAGCACTGGTTTGAAAGTGAATCCTGATTTTGTCCAGAAAATCCAATGCGTCTTGGTAGGATTGGAGGCTCTTTAAAAGAGCATCTATGTTTGGTAATGATGCGTAGCACCTGGCCTTTCCCTTCATGGCTTCCACTGCTACAATAGGGGCAAGCGTATGCTCAAACTTAGGATTACTATCTAGGTTATTGCCCTCAAAGAAACCATCGCTAAGTGAGACTAGAGCTTGTTGATAGCAAGCCAAAGCCGTATCTAGTTGTTCTTTGGCCAGGAATATATCTCCTGTTTTCAAAAACATGGAGCCGGAGCTGGGATGAAAAGGACCGTAAGAGTTTTTATAGATTCTTAATGCTTCCTGGTAAGATTTTAACGCCATATGGGGCTGGAGAGCATCTCGATAAAAATCACCTTCTTCGCTTAAGACGCTGGCAAAAAGATGATGATCAGGTTCAAAATTTTCCTGGATGGCAGCTCCCATCTTTTGTAGGAATCTCCATCGGTTATTGAGATCTTGTTTAGCTGCTGATTCTTCAGCAAGAAGTTGGTAAGTCTTGATTGATTCTGGGTGATGTTCTTCATATTTCTGTAGTAACTTCATAGCGGATTTAAGGCTCTCATTTGCCCCTATCTTATTACCGATTGCCATTTGAGCGTCGCTCAACTTATTGTGAAATCGGATCAATTGTTTGTAATTCTCACCATGATGGAAGGTCCAGATATCCAGGCACTGCTGATAGTGATAAATCGCCTGTTGGTATTCACCGGTTTTCATGAATCCGTCACCAATGGTGTTATGAGCGGTGCCCACGTTGATGTGAGAAGGTCCCAGGGTTAACTTCCATATGTCTAAGCTTTTTTTGGCATATACGATGGAGGTCTGATATCTTCCCAGACGATTGTAGCAAGTGGCAAGCAGCCAATATGAACCCGCCACAATGGGATGTTGGTCACCTAGCAGTTGCAGTCGGAGTTCCAACGCTTTTAGGTTGTACTCTACCGCTTTCTGAGGTTTTCCGAGAGCGAGTTGCACCCACCCTAGCCCGAAATAGGTTTTAGAAGTTTCAATATGTGTAGTTTCAGGATTTCTATCCCAAACTTCCTTTGCTTGTAGATAGTCCTGCATTGCGTCTTGATACAAAGCTTGATGCCGGTGAATATAGCCGAGAAGATTGTAGCTAATGGCTACTGCCGGGTGTTCGTGGCCAAGCACCTTTTGACGGATGGAAAGTGCTATTTCAGATAACTGCTGCGCATCTGCTAATCGATCAAAATCATTTGCAATATTTTTACTTTGATTGTAAATGCTTGTGGCATATATCGGAGAAGACTTTCCAAGAAATTTTTCTCCCTGACGCTGAGCTTTCTCAAGTACTTCATCAGATCGATCGTAAGCTGCTATATCTGTTAGCGACAGGCCGAGCCAGTTGAGTGCTTGAATGTATGCCTCAATAGACCCCTGATTTTCCAACTCTTTCGTAGCCAGCTCAAAAGCGACTACCGCTTCATGATATTTGCCATCACGGTAAAGACTTACACCTTTTTTGAAAGTCCTGTTTCCAGTGGAATCAGAGAGAAAATCTTGACTATAGCACTCATTTATGATAAACAAGCCTAGCAAGAGGTATATCAAATTGGTTTGACGGTGGAGCACAACTTTTGAAAATAGAACTAAAACTATAACTAATGTGAGTCTTTAACCCAGATTTAAGAAAGAGAATGGTGTGTTTGATTCAGATTTCGACCTGAATTGGGAAAATCTTTGGACATAGGCGTCTTTAAGTATAGAATCTTCTTTTCATCCTAAAAATCAAAAGAATAATACCAACCAACTTATCATGAGAAAATGTATCCTATCCATCGTATACTTGGTTTTTTTGACGCTGTCAATTGCTTCTACAGCTCAAGATTCTCGACCTATCGGAGCTAACCTTTCGGACCTCTCCAATTTTGCTTCGCAGATTATGTTTAAAGATGTAATGAAGCAGTCGTCCGTTTGGCAGATCCAGCCTGTTGATGAATCTGTCTTTGCTTTGGGAGAAGAAGAGGTCTTTGACTTTCCAGTAGTGGAGAACAACTACCCCGCTCAGGTACCTTTTGAGTATGATGGACAGTTGTATCGAGTCCATGCTGGAGTGCTTAACTCTCAACCTCAACAATACTTGCATCCCGCTGGCGAATATACTTTAATCTTTGAGGGTACGGGGAGGATTATCTTGGATTGGGATGTGGCAAATGGTCCTTTGACTTTCACAACTCCCAATGTTGAGCACCTTGTAGATGTCGTGCCTTCAGGTGGTTTTGCTACTGGTGGTATACAAATCATCATTGATTCATCTGCTGTCAATGATCCTATTCGGAACATTAGATTTATTCTTCCAGGGTTTGCGGATTCTTACGAGTCGAATCCTTTTCACCCAAGCTTTTTATCGTTACTCGATCCATTTGAAGCGTTGCGCTTTATGAAGCCTACGGCCGTAGAGCGAAACACAATATCCAGGTGGTCCCAAAGAACGAAGCTGGATAACTATACCTACTTTGCTGATGTCGAGGGTCAGCTAAGATTCGGTATGCCTTATGAACTGATTGTAAGACTTTGTAATGAGCAGATGAAAGACCCCTGGATCAATATTCCTTTCGGAGTGGATGACGCCTTTATCGATAGCTTGGCAACAATTTTCACCGCACTAAACCCTGCTTTGAAGCTTTATGTAGAATATGGCAACGAGACTTGGAATACACTCTATCCTTTGGCTCGGCAGTTTTTGATTGAGCAGGGTCTGGAAGCAGGATTGGACACTGATAGCTTAAACGCGAACCTCAAGTATCATGTACTCAGGTCCTACGAAGTGTTTGGTCGGTTTGAGCAGGTCTTTGGTAATAGAGCTGATCAGGTAAAGGGAGTTATAGCCACACAGTCCTGGGATCGAGTCGGACGAGTAATTGTGGATGCTATCAAGGATCCTTCAATCAATCCAGGAGGTAGACCGCCCCATGCTATTGCCATTGCTGTATACATGGGAATTGAAGCCATAGATAACCTCCTGGCACAGAATCAGGGTAATTGTGACTTTGATGGTGACCATGTGATGGACCACCTGGAGAGTATCTTCGAAGCAGAGATGAGTGAGTTCGTTTTACCTTATCAGCAATGGACAGATTCTCTTGGGATAGAACTATTTGCTTACGAAGGAGGTCAGCATGTGTCTACAGGAGCTTTTGGATTGAATACCGAATGTGTACAAAATGCTGTTTCTGAAGCTAATCGTTCTCAACGGATGGCTGATTTATATTGTAGGTACTTTGATTATTGGTATGAGCATTCCGGTGATCTGCTGATGAGTTTTGTTTTGACTGAAGCCTATCAAGTTGCTGGTGCTTTTGGTATACTAGAATCCGTATTTCAAGACCCTGAGACTTCTGTCAAGTGGCAGGCTCATGTAGATTGTGTTTTTGAGCCAGAAGAACTACTTGTTACAAGTGTTGATGAGGATCGATTTATGGCATATCCTAACCCAACTTCCGATTTGATCTATTTTTCTTCGGAACCGATGGAAGTATCAGTGTTTAACCTAATGGGGGTTAAAATAAAAAGCTTCAGATCAGAAATGCAGTTGGATATTTCTGACCTACCGACAGGCATCTATCTCTTGGATATAAAGAAGTCTCGGGATTCATATCAAAAAATAAGAATATGTAAAAAATAGACCGTTTGTAAACCCTATTGAATCATAGAAGTGATAACTAGTGGCATCTTCATTGAAATGTCATAACTTATCCACAACAACATACTTACCTATGATCTCAGGGTTTATCAAAACGGCTACTCGTAATATCCGGAAGAATAAGGTTTTTGCGCTGATCAACTTTACTGGATTGATTAGCGGTATTACGTTATCATTGCTCATATTTACTTATTTAAGAGAAGAACTCACTTACGACACTTTTCATGAGAAAATAGATAGAATCTATCGACTCAAGTATCATGCCTCTAATGGTATGCAGCTAGCAGCTGTGCCACCTCCAATTGCTCCTAGGATGGAGGAGTACTTTCCCGAAGTAGAGAAAGCTGCGAGGACATTTCGGCGAAATATGAGTATATCATTTGATGCCAGAAGTAGCCAAGAGTCATTTGAACAAGAAAATGTGTTTTTTGCGGATAGTGCACTACTTGATATTTTGACATTTGATTTTGTAGCAGGTGATCGGACTCAAGCTTTGCGAGAGCCGTTTACGGTCATTCTTACAGAGGAAACTGCTCAACGCTATTTTGGTGATACAAACCCGATAGGCAAAGTGATTACGTTTTCGGGACAACATGATTTTAGAGTCAATGGTCTCATCAAAAATCTCCCATCTAATAGTCATCTGGATATTGCCATGCTGGTGCCATATCGCAACATGTATGACATTGAAAATGAAGAGACTGCCGAGCGCATGCGCAGTAACCTTGCGGTAAACTTCGTCATCAGTCATTCGCACACCTATGTACTATTGAAACAAGGATCAGGCCCTGGTTCCGTTAATAGTAACATACAGCCCTTCCTTGAGAAATATGCTAAGCCCACCTTCTTAGTGGGGCAAAACTTCGAGTTGACACCGGTCAGAGATATCCACCTTGATGCGGGTGTCTTGATAGAGCCTACACCCACAACTGATAAGTCTACCATTTACATTTTTCTCTCAATAGGCGTACTGACGCTACTTATCGCAAGTATTAATTTTATCAATTTGTCAACGGCTCAATCTTTTTCCCGCATCAAGGAGATTGGCATCAGACGAGTGTTGGGATCTGGTAAGAGACAGCTGATCATGCAGTTTATGACTGAGACTTTTGTATTCTGCCTGGCAGCATTCATATGCTCTTTTTTCTTATTCGAGTTATTGCTACCTATTTTAAACGACCTGACCAACAAAAACTTTACTTTCCTAGAGGAGTTGGACGTTCAAATGCTCGGCTTTTCAGCGGGTGTACTGGTACTGATTACGTTACTGGCGGGAATCTATCCGTCCTTTTTCGCAACAGGATTTAATACGATCAGTGCATTAAAGGGTAAGAGTATTCAGTCATTCGGAAAGGGGAATTTATTTCGTAAGTCACTAGTAACGTTTCAATTGATTGTTGCGAGTTTTTTATTGGTGAGCTCCATGATCATATTCCGTCAATTAGATTACCTGGTAAATCGTCCCCTGGGTTTTGACAAGGAACAAGTTGTCAACATTCGTTTATTTAGCTCCAGCATCAACAACGTCTTTGGCAACAACACAGAGAGTTTTAGACAGAAGCTACATACCTATGTAGAGGAGATTAGTCAGCAAGCCTTTATTCTGAGTTCTACACAACTTTCCACCACTATGGGTGGTGGGGCTACTTATCGGGGAACAATTCCGGAAGGTTTTACTCGAGAAGACAATATGTTCCAGGCACATATGGCTGTAGATTATGATTTTGTAGAAACCTTTGGGCTGGAGGTAATAGCAGGGAGATCATTTGATCGCTCATATGGATCTGATGTCACGGAGGCATTTATGGTGAACGAAACCGCAGTCAAAGTGTACGATTGGGGCAGTAACGAGGAAGCTATTGGCAGGAGTATGAATGTAGAAGGAAGAAAAGGTAAAGTAATTGGCGTAGTAAAAGACTTTCATTTTTCGGACCTTTCGACACCGCTAAGTCCTGTAACGATTGAAGTTGATCCTATTCGATATACGGCACTTGCTGTAAAAGTAGCGCCAGGACAAGTCAAAGCTGCGGTTGATTTCATGGAAAAAACCTGGAATGGAATGTTTCCTGAAAAAGCCTTTGAACTTGACTTCTTGGATGAATTTTTAACACAGCAATATGCCAATTATGAGAACTTCGGTATGATGATACGATACTTCACTATGGTAG
>JAHCMJ010000256.1 GCA_019192485.1 Cyclobacteriaceae bacterium HetDA_MAG_MS6
CCTTTAGCAGCAAAGATCCATGAGAGGAAGAAAGTAGTCCCGGCAGGAATCGAACGCGGACGGCTAGTTCTGCATCTAAAGTTTAGGAAACTTTGACTTGACACCTTTAGCAGCAAAGATCCATGAGAGGAAGAAAGTAGTCCCGGCAGGAATCGAACCTGCATCTAAAGTTTAGGAAACTTCTATTCTATCCATTGAACTACGGGACCATGGTGCCTACAGCAGATATTTTCTTGAGGCGGCGGCAAAGGTAGAAAAATCGATTAGATCGGTCAATCAATAAAGTGAGTTAATTACGCAGAACAAAAAAACTAATGGCAACACAGTAAATTCCAATAAGCTTGGGTAGATATCAACAGTTTCTACTATCGATGAAATTGATTTAGATTCATAATTGTTTGGGACCTTGATGATCAATGCACTTTTCAATGCGTTTTCGAATAGTGTATGCTTACCCCACAATTGCTGGTCACCCAAATGCCAACCATGATCGCCCCAGATAACAATAATCGTATTCTCATTTAAGTCAAGTTTGTTAACCTCATTTACTATCAGACCAATTTGTTGATCGATATAGCTTATGCATGAATAGTAAGCATGCCTCAGTTTTTTTGCATATTCATTGGATACAGGGTGTTCGAGGGTTGCTTCTTCATCTCCCAATTTATATCCATTCAATTCGCCACTCGTATGCAGGCTTTCAAAATGGACATTAGCAGGTACGAATATATTTGGAGAGATTGGAAGAGAATCTCGCTTGTATAAATCCCAATACTTTTGAGGTGAGGTAAAAGGTAAGTGAGGTTTGAACAAACCAATTCCAAGAAAGAATGGTTTTGAACCATTTTTAAGTTCTTTTAATTTGCTGATTGCAAGCTGAGTGGTAAGCCCGTCCACATATCCTGTATCATCAACATTTCCTTTTTCGTAGGGTTTCGCCTGTCTTTCTAGATCATTCCTGTTTTCTCCATTAGCATAACCGAAGAAAGCATTCCAGCCAGTCTCCCATTTACCATAATTGAATAGTAATTCATCCCAGCTATGAGGAAGTTCTCTGATGCGTGAAGGCTTTTCTGTATACCCATAAAGGTAGCCGTCAGCAGAATGGCTGATTTTCCCTATCCCAACGGTGTAATATCCGTTTCTTTTTAAGTGATGCACAAATGTCTCGGGTATGGGATTTTCAGGTTCATTGGAGATGACATGCTCGGTTATATCATTACTCAAATGGGCTCTTGATAGCGGCCGCATTCCGGTAAGCAAACATTGTCTTGATGCACCACATGTAGGAACATTAGCAAAATGATTTTCAAAAAGTATGCCTTCCGAAGCCAATTTATCTAAGTGAGGTGATTGAACGAAAGGATTGCCGTAGCATCCAAGTTCAGGACGTAAATCATCTACTGCGATAAATATGACGTTTAGATTCTTATCTTGAGTCCCGCATGAAAAAGAAGTAGCTATTAGTGCTAGGATCGGTAACAAACCTGCTTTCAGGAACCATGGAGAGTGTAAATGACTAACTGTTTTTTTATAACTATCTTCTGACTTATTCATTTTTACTTCTTTCGACTACCCTGGAAAGGTACGTTTTTCATCATCATTTTTATATGGAGATACGACATATACATACTTTGAAATATGTCTTTCACATTATTTAAATGGAACCGAATTCGGAATTGATAACTTCATCTCTGTATCCGCACAAGCGGATTTGAACTACAGAACCTAGGAAAAGCTAGAGAGCGTATAGTTTGTCCTAAAGTCCAAAAGGTAGAAAAGCAAAAGCTTCCATCAATCAATTCTTTTGTTTTCAAATTTTGCTGGCCTAGGGGTTGTTTGCTTCGCAGAGACTCCTGAGTTCTCTACGTTTACCGAACTCTTATTTCTTTGAAAGTCTTAATTTAGTTGAGGCCACTTCTCAAAATCAGTTCAGCGGTATTTCAAAATACAAGGCTCTTCCTCTATCAATATTTTAGGTACCACTGTAGGCACGGTCTCTTATACCCATTTATGGTATTAGCTCTCTGGCTTCCAAAAAACTTTTAAGAGCGGAAATCTTTGGGTTTTTCAAAAAATCATCATTGAAAACAATAGTAGGAAACTTCAATTCTCCATTATACAAACTTCGGACTCTCGCATTAGAATCCGCATCGGTCTCCACATTGTAAAAATCAAAGTCCACTCCAATAGATTGGAGGTAATTCATCAGGTTTGATGATTTAAGGCACCATCCTGTTCCGTATAACCCTAGTCGATCCTTTTCCATGCTATTAATTGGTGATTGAAGATAACCATGCAGGACGATGTTTTTTTACAAACTTCGCTATGCCCTCTGAATTACTAACAAAAATAGGTGATGCCCCCATCAAAATGATGCTAACAGCGAGAAACACCTGATAGTCTGTAGGACTTACAAGCTCGTATTCCAGGCCACTTTGCACGAGGACAAACGAAAACTCTCCAATTTGAGCCATAGATATCCCAACGATAAAGGCATTTTTCCACGAGAGCTTCATGGTTTTAGCTGCAAAAAAACCGGTAACGACCTTGGTGCTAAAAGCAAAAAGTACCCAGAAGAGTATCCTTGGCCAGTCGGTAATGAAAATTTGATAGTCTAGAATCATCCCTATGGCAATAAAGAAAAAACTCATAAACACATACCTGAAAGGTAAAAAGCAGGAGATAGCCAATCGATTATAATCTGTTTCGGCTATGATAAGACCAGCAATAAATGCCCCAAGTGCTAATGACAAGCCCATATAAGAGGTCAATACAGCGATGCCCAATACGATGAAAATAGTGGTGATAAGAAACACTTCCTGGCTCTGAATGGTCATGATCTTACTCAACAGACGTGGGATGATATACTTGGCAAGTATGTAAGAAATGAGACCAAGCAAACCTAGTTTACCTACTAAATAGGCAATCTCAAGCCATGGGTTTTCAGCCTGTCCTGCTAAGATCGGAGTAAACAAAATCATGGGTACAATAATCAGGTCCTGGAAAAGTAGGACTCCAAGAATAAACTGCCCGTATTGCGTATTCAGTTTATTCTGATCCTGCAAAACCTTCACTACAATAGCCGTACTACTCAAAGCCCAGAGAAACCCCCAAAAGATGTTTTGTTCGAGAGGAGATTGTGTAATCAGCATCACCGAAATAGCGGCGAATATGATAGTGAGCAAAACCTGCGATGATCCTCCACCCAATACGTACTTCTGAATTCTTCGAAGATTAGAAAATGAAAATTCAAGGCCTACAGAGAATAGAAGAAGGATTACCCCGATTTCGGCGTAAATCTCGATTTCATGGGCTTCATGCAATATCCCAGCAGTGTTTGGACTGACGATGACGCCTGTGAGAAGATAGGCAATAACATAAGGTAGCTTTAGAAATTTGAAGATGATCACCACACCGACAGATACTCCGAAGATGATCAGGATATTTGTTAGAACATTAAGCTCCATAATTAATAGTACAAGATGATACTGGGAATTCTCTATGAGGCTTTTACCCCATTCGGTAATGGGTAAATGTAGTGAAAGTTATTCTCTACACTGATAAAGTGCCATGTATTGTGTTGAATATGCACTTTCAAAATCTACTATTGTCTCTGAATTTATACACGCTTCTTGGAGTCATGGTGTTTGGTCATTTTTTTCATGACCAGTGTCATTACTTTGACTTTTCCACTTCGCGGCAACATCTTAAGCGAATAGCCCAGAAATTTGGAAAGTCGGCCAGGGAAAACAGTTGTCCTTTGACCTAATGAGGACAAAATCGATTTAGCAATTTTATCTGCTTTTTGGGCATTGTCCATTTTCATAGCTGCTCGGTCCGCAAACCCGGTTTCTACTGGACCAGGTGCAGCAGATAACACATCAATCCTGTAAGGTTTAAGTTCTACAGCTAGTGCTTCCGCCAGAGATTGTACATAAGCTTTGGTAGCACCGTAGTTGGCCGCGTAAGGTGCGCCTTGAAAACCCACCAACGAGCCGAGCAAAATGATGCCTCCTTTTTCTTGCACTTTGAAACGATTAGCAAAATGATGGGTAAGCATCAGAAGTGAGATACAATTGAGATGTACCATAGCCAGCTCATCCTTTATTGGGTTGTCTATGAAAGTTCCAGAAGTCCCAAATCCAGCATTTGCAATCAATAGGCCTACTGATAATGATTTACAACGCTCTTTGACCAATTCGTTGCCATGGGCTGTAGTTAAATCTGTCGCTATTACCAATGTTTCAACCAAGAAGGTGGCTTTAAGCAATGCGGATAATGTTTCTAATTTTTTTTCGCTTCGAGCTACAAGCACGACATTGATGCCAGCTGAGGCCAGCATGGTGGCCAATTCTTTACCGATGCCAGAAGAGGCTCCTGTTACAATAGCCCATGACCCGTATTTGTGATGTAGTCTATCCTTTAGTTTTTGATTTAGTTTCATTTTATAATGATTGTTATTTTTTGAGGTAAATTTTTTCTATTTGATAATTACAGCTTTTATATAAACCTTTAACTGATTTTCTACTCTTTTCATAGAACCGATATAGTTGTTTGCTTTTGCCAGCATGATAGATCCTTCAATTGCTGCAAAAATGAATTGGCTGACTTCTTTTTTGTCCATCTTATGAAAGACTCCTTGCTGTTCGCCTTTAGCGAGCACATTTTCAACCAGTTGAGTCATTTTTGCAATGGCAAGGAGTACTTTTTCACGGATCCATGGGAGTGCATCATCAGCTTCTATGCTCATATTCAAAATGGGGCAACCACCTTGAAACAGCTTATGCACAATTTTAGACGGATGCTCAATAAATGCTAGCAACTGTGCATCAGGTTGATCATGAGCCAAAATGGCAGATTGATAGGTAGCATAAAGCTTGTCCGTGTTATAATCAAAGGCATGAGAAGCCAAATCTTGCTTTCCTCTAAAGTTTGCGTAGATCACCCCACTTGTTAATTTGGTAGCATCACGGAGGTCATTAACGGAAGTACCCTCATAGCCTTTCAGATTAAATATCTCGGCAGCTTTTTCGATAACGTGCTGCTTTGTTTTTTCTCCTTTAGTATACCTCACTTTTGTTTTTGCTTCTCAATGTTAGATGAATAAAAATAACAATCATTATATTTTAACTGTAAAACTGGATTTTTTTATTGTAAAACCAGGAAACATGTTGTCAAAGTAGCTGGCAAGTGGATGCCGTAATTGGCACAGTCTGTCAGTGCCAACAAAACTTAGGTAGCCACTTACAGTTTTTTGGTGTGTGCTGACGGGTCTGTTATTATAAATGTATAAATTACATTTATAATTTTTATCTAAATTCACAAGTACAAAAATCTCAATTAACGAGCTTTTACTGCCATGAGTACGACACGGTATTTCGTATCTTTTATCATTTCGCTCTTATGTATTTCTGTGGCTTTTTCTCAGAAAACCTCCATTGATTTTTATATTGAGAATCCTGCTGTGTATGAAGAAGGTCAGTTGCCAGCTCATGTTCCACTTTATGCTTTTGGAAATAAGCAAGAGGCCTTGACGCACGATAGAAACCAATCGCGCTATTTTCAATCCCTAGATGGTAAGTGGAAATTCGAATGGTCTAGAACCCCACAGGAGGTATCTGCTGACTTTTGGCAGGTAGGGTTTGATGACAGTTCTTGGGACACAATCAGCGTGCCTGGAACATGGCAGATGCAAGGTTATGGACATCAGGTTTATCGCAACATCCCTATGGAGTTTGGTCCCTACAAACCGCCTTTGGTTCCTGATCATATTAATCCTACGGGGCTTTATCGTACCTATTTTGATGTACCAAATGAGTGGGAGGAGAGGTCAACATTGCTGCATTTTGAGGGCGTCAAAGCATCTTTCTGGGTTTGGATCAATGGTCAGTACGTCGGTTTTCATAAAGGTAGCATGACCTCTGCAGAGTTCGATATTTCGAAGTATCTGAAGGAGAAGAAAAATATGATGGCCGTAAAAGTGGTTCGGTGGTCCGATGGCAGCTATCTCGAGGATCAGGACATGTGGCGCTTTGCGGGGATTTATAGGTCTGTCTACCTAAACTCAGTACCGAGCATTTATATAAGGGACCTACAAGTGAGGACCGATCTGGATGATACTTATCAAGATGCTAATCTGTCCATAAAACTTGATGTTAGAAATGCTACGGACAAAGCACTTAATAATTGGCGTTTGGGAGTGGAAATCTATGATGAGCGACAAAATATGTTAACCTCTTTTGAAAAGAGAATAAAAGTGTTAAAAGTTGGTTTGGATAATGAAATTCATTTGTCAGAATCTATCGACAACCCTAAAAAGTGGAGCGCAGAAAAACCAAACCTATATAGCGTGCTGATCTTCTTGCGAGATCCAAATGGGAAGGTTGTTGAATTGACAGAGGAACGGATAGGTTTCAGAGAGATCGAGATCAAAAATACACAAGTGCATATCAATGGCGTACCTGTTACCTTCAAGGGTGTTAATCGTCACGAACATGATCCGGAGACGGGTAGAACCACCACTAAAGAGGATATCATCAAAGATATGACGTTGATGAAGCAGCTGAATATCAACAGCATTAGAACATCACACTACCCAAACGATCCTATGTTCTATGACCTGGCGGATGAATATGGATTTTATGTATGCGATGAGGTAAATGCAGAATGCCACTATTTACAAGATGGGTTACCCAATCAACCGGGATGGGATCACGCATTTATGACCCGTACTAAGCGCTTTATAGAACGAGACAAAAACTACCCAAGTGTATTCATGTG
>JAHCMJ010000257.1 GCA_019192485.1 Cyclobacteriaceae bacterium HetDA_MAG_MS6
ATATTGACCTCTTTATCCTCCCGAGGGCAGTCATCAGTTCTGGCGACAGGAGAATGGCACAAGGTAGGTATTACAGAAAGCGGAGTCTACAAAATTGACCAGGAATTCCTTAGCGGAAGTCTGGGTTTGAACTTGTCTAATCTCGATCCTCGAACAATAAAAGTCTATGGAAATGGTGGCAAAATACTCCCGCAATCCAACAGCGAGGCAAGGGCCTTTGACCTTCAGGAAAATGCTTGTTTGAGAATCGGCCTGGATGATGGCTCCTTCGATGGAGGAGACTATATACTATTCTATGCTATTGGTCCTAACCCAATCACTTTCACCTCATTAGGTCCATCCTTCGAAAAGAATATTTATTCAGACACTGCCTATTACTTTATCACGTTTGAAGGAGATCCTGCCAAGTCTCCGGAAAGTATCAACTCAATACCCGGTACTTTCCCCGAAATTACTAGCTTTGATGACTATATCGTATTGGAAGAAGATGAAACTAACCTACTAGGTTCGGGAAGGAATTGGCTTGGAGATAGATTCTCCAGAACAGGAGATAGGTCGAGAAATTACAACTTTGACCTATCAGGACTCGATGGTGGCGATGTCGAGGTCTTTCTGTCCGGTATGGCCCAGTCAGAAGAAGACTGCTCAATGCAAGTATCGTTAGACGGCCAACCTATAGGCACGTTAGATTTTGGCTCCATTCCCACTGGTCCTAATACGATCTATTCGATCAAAGGCAGGGTGAATAGTGCCACAATGATGAGCACAACAGTCGCATCTGACAACAGCGAGGTGCTTTTAAATTTCGTTCCTGGCAACAACCTATCAATCGTGTTTCTAGATCAATTGGCCTTGCGCTTCAAAAGGAGCTTGGCACTTTATAGTGACCAAACGGCTTTTAGGTCTCTGGAAGCACTTAATCAACCTGTTTCGACATATATTATTGCAGGCGAAGGTTTTCAGGTATGGGACATTAGTGACCCCTATAATATGGCGTTGCAACAGGTGACCGCATCTGAGGGTACTACTCGCTTCTCTGCAAATTCAGACACACTACGAAGTTACCTATTAGTGAAAGGGAGTGACTTTCCGACTCCAATCAACTTTGGTGAAATATCCAATCAAAACATCAAAGGCAAGGCAACTCCCGATGGTATCATCGTATCACATCCGGAGTTTTTGTCAGAAGCTAAAAGGCTAGCTGCTTTCCATGAAACAGAAGGTCTTTCCGTTGAGGTCTTTTCTACTTGGCAAGTCTATAATGAGTTTTCCAGTGGGGCTCAAGATATCACCGCGATACGGGACATGGCAAAATATTTCCGAGATCAATCGGCTAACCTCAAGTATCTCCTGCTATTTGGAGATGGCTCCTATGACTACAAGGACAGGATTTCTGGTAATACCAACTTTGTACCCATCTACGAGTCCAGAAACTCCGTACATCCAATCGAAAGCCATTCCTCTGATGACTATTTCGGATTTCTTGACGATGACGAAGGTGATTGGATAGAATCTGAATCAGGCGACCACACCATGGAAATTGGGGTGGGCCGAATCCCGGCAAAGACTCAGGAAGAAGCAGAGGACGTTGTCAATAAAATCATCAGATATGCAACCAGTCTGAGGACTCAAGGCAAATGGAAAAACAGAGTGAGTTACGTAGCAGATGACGGAGATAATAATCTTCATGTCCGACATGCAGAGCAGCTAAGTAGTATTCTGGAAGAGGACTTCTCCCAGTCCATCATGAATAAGATATATATCGACGCCTTTGAACAAGAAATCACGCCCAATGAACAACTGTCTCCGGAAGGAACCAGCGCATTGAAGAGAGCTATTGACGAAGGCACGTTTGTCATCAATTATATTGGTCATGGCGATCCCCAAGACTGGTCTGAGGAGGCTGTGCTGACCAGAGAAGTGGTAGCAGATATGACTAATAGGTTCAAACTCCCGATTTTCGTAACGGCCACCTGCGAATTCGGCAAATATGACAATCCAAGAGAAGTATCTGGAGCCGAGAAGCTTTTGCTCAACCCCAATGGGGGTGGGATCGCGCTTTTGACTACTACCAGACCTGTTTTTGCCTCCTCCAATTTACTGGTTAACATCGCTTTCCATGAGCACCTTTTTGCCCTTCAGGATGGGAAACATCCCCGGTTGGGTGATGTCATCAGAGCAACTAAAAATAACAGTCTGCGAGGTTATCGTAATCGCAATTTCTCCCTTCTTGGAGATCCAATGTTACAACTGGCTTATCCCGATCACCGGATACAACTAGACGCTATCAATAACCAACCTTTGGAAACAGTAGGTGATACATTGAGTGCGCTTGAGGAGATTACGATCGAGGGTCATATCGATTTCTTAAGAGGAGGAGTCGTATCAGATTTCAATGGCAGCATAAACATGACGCTTTTTGATGCCAAGACAGATAAGCGCACTAAGGGTCAAGAAAGCGTACCATACACCTATAGAGATCAAACCAATGCACTTTTCAGAGGGGAAGCAACTGTCGAAGAAGGACGGTTTAGTATGTCGTTTATTATGCCGAAGAATATTAGCTATCGGTTCGAGGAGGGAAAAATGAATTTTTATGCCTGGGATGAAACGCGACATCAGGACGCCAATGGATCCTTCCTGAATATACTAATTGGAGGCACCGACAACAATATTGTAGAGGACGATACGCCGCCAGATGTTAAACTTTATCTCAACGATTCGACTTTTCAAAATGGTGATCAGGTAGGTCTAAGTAGTTTGCTGATTGCAGAGTTGTCAGATCTGAGTGGAATCAATATTTCGACAAGTGGGATCAATCAAAATATTACACTGAATCTCAACAATCAAGAACCAATTCTACTCAATGATTTCTACACAGCTGCAGTAGATGACTTCACCAAAGGCTTTGTGGTGTTCCCTATCAAAGACCTCGCACCGGGAGAGTACGAGGCCACGTTCAAAGTATGGGATACACACAATAATTCTACAGAAAAGTCAGTTGAGTTTGTAGTCTCCGATCAACCCAGGGTCAGACTGTTTAATGTGCGTAATTACCCTAATCCAGTGGTAAAGGGGACAACATTCGTATTTGAACATGATAGACTCGGTGAGGAACTTGACGTAACTATTCAAATTTTCAATATGCAAGGTGCACAAATGAAAGCTTTACGTTTCAATCTGGATGATAGCCCAAAGCTCATTGATGAACTTCGCTGGGAACACGCCTCTCAAGAGATGGAACAGGGCATTTACTTGTACAGACTAACTGTTCAAAGTACTTTGGATGATGCCCTTGGGCAGGAATTTGGGAGACTGATTATCAATAATTAGAACTAAATTTGCCAACTCAAAAAAAACCAACCATGAGAGGAAAAGTGTATGGTGGGCTACTGACGGTGATTCTTCTATCCCCGGTAGTACTATCAGCTCAAAATACTAACGCCCAAAACATCTCAGCCCAGGAGGGAGGAAATCCTATTACCGTTGCAGTCCCTTTTCTGAGTTTTGCTCCGGATAGCCGTGGTTCTGCTATGGGTGATGCGGGAGTAGCTACCTCTCCTGATGCTTACAGTGTGCACTGGAACAACGCCAAACTAGCATTTATAGATAACGATCTTGGTTTTTCATTTTCATACTCTCCCTGGTTGGGCAACATCGTTGATGATATGTCGCTCAATTATCTGACTTTTTATAAAAGGATTGACAGGCTGCAATCCATTGGAGCGACATTGAGATATTTTGACCTTGGCGAGATTCAGTTGACTGATGATCAGGGGGGATTCCTAGAATTGGAAAATCCTCGTGAGGCTGCTTTCGACGCTACATACTCTAGAAAACTTAGTGAGAGAATGAGCATTGGCGTAACGGGAAGGTTTATTTGGTCTAACTTGTCGGGAAATATCACAGGAGCAACTGGGGTAAATGCGGGAACAAGTGTTGCTGTCGATGTAGGATTCTATTACACTCAACCTATCATTTTCAGCGGTCGCAATTCTGAAATTTCTTTCGGTGCACATATCTCTAATCTAGGTCAGAAGATTACTTACAGCGATGAAAGCAATGAGGACTTTATCCCAGCTAATCTCCGGCTTGGGATGGCTTTTAAAACCAATTTAGATGCCTACAATACACTGACCTTCGCATTTGATGTCAACAAACTTATGGTGCCCTCTCCTCCTGTATACCTGCAAACAGCCGATGGGTTGTCAGACTCCACAGATCTCAACAATAATAAGATCATTGCCTCAGGCAAGTCCCCGGATAGGGCACTTCTAAGTGGCACCTTCGGGTCTTTCGGAGATGCCCCGGATGGCTTTGGTGAGGAATTGAAAGAACTCATGTTCTCAGTAGGCGCTGAGTACTGGTATAGGGATGTTTTCGCATTGCGTGGTGGTTATTTTCATGAACATGCGGAAAAAGGTGATCGACAATATTTCACAGCAGGTCTAGGATTTCGATACCAGGTTTTTGGGGTAGATTTTTCTTACCTAATTCCAACTGATCAAGGTCATCCTCTTGGCGACACCTTGCGATTATCTCTCATTTTCTCATTAGACAAGGAAGAGAGTGGCCAAGGCGTCAATACACTCTAAAATATGCTGGATAGGTCTATTGCTCCTTCGCCAGAGCCACTAAAGACAGTCGACTTCCCACAAGCAGAGTATCTGCAGATTGCAGGTTGTGAGACTCTGCTGCTAAGGTCCTCAAACCAGCCAGTGGTGGTATTGGAATTGATCCTATCCAGTGGGCGATGGACAGAAAAAAGACCGGGTATCTCCTACTTTGGCTCGAAAATGATTCTGGAGGGGACACCGCAAAAGACCGCAGAACAGATTTCCTTTGCTTTCGAAGCACTCGGTAGTTATGTTGAAATCAACCCTGGATTTGACCATCAAACTATCAAATTATACACACTAAAACGTTTCTTTGAGAAATCAGTATCCATGCTATTCGAGCTTTTCGATAAAGCTACTTTCCCATCTGAGGAATTTGCTTTGATGAAAACGATTCGGCAACAAAATTTGCAAAACCAGCTCTCTAAACCCAATCAATTTGCCAGTCTCAAATTAACGGAGTTGCTGTATGGTCAGGAGCATCCCTATGGGAGAATCATTATACCGGAAATGGTTGAACCCCTTACCCGTGAGCAGGCTCATGAGTACTTCCAATGGGTTCTATTCCGAAACCCTAAAATAGTCTTAGTAGGAGATGTAGAAGACTCCCAGATTGATTTCTTGAATCAGATGTTTAAGCGACTAGAGTCAAATACAGTCGCTACCGAAAAGTTTTTACCTCAAACCAGCATAGGAGATCATGAGATCAATAGGCAGGCGAATCAAGCATCAGTAAGGATTGGCAAAATCACCATCCCTAAGCATCATCCGGATATTCACAAACTCTCTATTGCCAATACGATCTTAGGCGGATTTTTTGGCTCTCGACTAATGAAGAATATTAGAGAAGAAAAAGGCCTAACCTATGGCATTCACTCATCTATTGTGCACTTGGCGGAGCACTCTTACTGGACAGTAGGGTCTGAGTTGGCCAAGGATAAGCTGACGGAAGGTCTTTCCGAAATCCAAAAAGAAATAAACATACTCTGTGACCAGCCTCCTACAGAAGATGAGCTAGAAACAGTCAGAAACTACCTATCAGGCAAGTTAATGACCTCGATGGACTCTGTCTTTGGCTTGGCATCTCTATACAAGTCAACCTTTCTGTTTGGGATGGATCCGACTTATTTTTCGGAATTTATGAGCACTCTACAAAGCATACAATCTGCCGACATTTCCGAAGTGGCTTCGACGTACTTACAGGGTGAATTGGTCAATGTAGTGGTGCAATAGGGTTAAGTCTTTTTCAACACGATGTAGTCTCCAACAATTCGAATGTCATCATACCTAATTGGTATCTTGACATATCCACTTCCATCCATTATTCCTTTTTTCCCTTTGATGCCGACAATGATCAGCCCCGATCCAGCATCTTCTATAAGATCATAATTGGGCTGAAGAAGTACCTCCCCTTCAGGGCTTATAAAACCTTGCTTACCTTGATCACTATATAAAATGAAGCTATTTCCTGAAGTTCGTCTGATCTTTGGATAGGCCACATCTACGACTTCTTTACCTTTTAAGCTGACCAGGCCATACTTATCATTCTTTTTCACAATAGTCATATTCGAAGTAAAAACACCCACGGAATCATATAGTGGCTGAATAGTCAGTGACTCATATTGATCGATAAATCCCCATTTACCTCTAAGCTTTACGCCAGCAAAACCGGCGTGGAAGTCATGAGCAGCATCATATCTGTTGGCAATACGAATTCTACCCTCCTGATCGACGAAACCCGCACGGCCATTCTTCACAATTCTAAACAATTGATTAGCATATGACTCCACAGATGTGACGGCATCATCCGGCTTTATTACGAATCCTCCACTGCCATTTCTAACCACACATATGTTGCTGTCCCTGCATACAAAATAGTCATTCATCCAAGTAATGTCATCGTATATCGGGTCTATGATGACCTCACCAAGTTGACTTAAAACTCCCTTCTTTCCGTCATATCCGGTTATCTCCACGTGATGTGTTTTGGAAGTTAACTGATTCTCAGTACGATAAAGGACGTTTCCTTGATTATCTAAAGTTAGATTGGCAGCACCAAGCTTCCCAATCCATATGTAGCCAAATGGCCGAAGTTGGTCATATGTTGGAGGTATCTCCCAGTTACCAAAAGCATCGATCACTCCGTATTTATTTAGATACC
>JAHCMJ010000258.1 GCA_019192485.1 Cyclobacteriaceae bacterium HetDA_MAG_MS6
CAAAACAGACAAAAGCCCAAGCCCAACATCATGATCACCATCTGCTTGATATCCGTACGAATGACTCCGGTGATGCCTCCAAAAGTGGTATAGATGGTAGCAATTAGCCCGATAGAAATGGTTGTGCTCCAAAGCGGAATAGATAGTATCAGGGAAAGTACATAAGCAGGCGCGGCAATGACGGCACCCATTGCTAATCCTCTGGATAATAGGAACAAGAAACTGGTAAACAGTCGAACGCGCAGGCCAAATTTCTCTTCCAATGCTTCATATGCTGTGTAAGCACGCAACTTGTGATAAAAAGGAACCAGTGTCACACACAAAATGATCATGGCAATAGGGAGACCCAGGTACATCTGGATAAACTTCATGTCATTCATGTATGCCTGACCTGTTGTACCAATAAATGAAATAGCCGATGCCTGGGTTGCCATAATCGATATACCCATAGCCCACCAGGGCATACCGCGACCAGCTAATAGTAAGTCTTCCACACTGTGGGTGTTCTTATCACTCCTAATCCCATCCCAAAGAGTATAGGCAAAAAATAATCCGATAACGATCCAGTCGAGGTAGTTCACAGGTGATTCGCGTTGCTATTTTGTTGTCTCAAGCTTGCGTAGTAAAACACAGTCCTTGAAAATTATAAAGTCATGGTCAACTTTCAGTATAAAGGTCAAATAATTTAACTTGGGTATCGCAAAATATCCTCCGAAATGACTCATATCCTTGATCTCAATTTCCTTGGTTTCCAACAGGCCATTGCCTGCTTCCTGATAGAAACTGATGATGGCCCTGTGCTGATTGAGACTGGCCCTCATTCTACTTTTGGTCATCTATCTGAGACGCTGAAGAGTAAAGGGTTTGAGGTCCGGGATGTACGACACGTTTTACTGAGCCATATTCACCTTGATCATGCTGGAGCAGCATGGGCCTTTGCCAAGCACGGTGCCAGAGTTTACTTACATCCTGCGGGTGCTCCACATATGCAAAGGCCACAAAAGCTAATGGAATCAGCTCGTCGTATTTATCAGGATCAAATGGACCGACTTTGGGGTGAGATGCACGAGATACCAGAGCAGCAGCTGCAGATGGTAAAGCATGAAGAGATCATCTCAATCGGCGGAAAAGATTTTGTAGGCCTCCACACGCCCGGCCATGCCCAACATCATATTGCCTGGCAGTTGGAAGATACGGTCTTCACAGGGGATGTGGCAGGTGTAAAGATTGATGGAGGGCCTGTAGTGCCTCCCTGCCCACCACCAGATATTAACATTGAGGAGTGGCTCAACTCAATAGACCTCATCCTGGAGAAGCAGCCCAATAATTTACAACTGACCCACTTTGGCAAAATCACCCAAGTCCAGGAACACTTTGAAAGTCTTCGGAAAATACTGGAGGACTGGTCCCAATGGATCCAAAGCCGTTGGGAAGCCGGTATGACTGCAGAGGAAATGACCCCTCAGTTTTCTAAATACACCGCCGATCAACTGCGATCGCAAGGTGTCAGCGAAAGGGGAATTCAGCAATACGAAGCCGCAAATCCCTCCTGGATGAGTGTTGCAGGTCTGATCAGATATTGGAAAAAGAAGTTGGGAGAATAAGGTACATTCAGTCCTTTATCTACTCTTCTGCCTTCCCATGTCGTGCATGAAGCATCCATGAACGCTCAAAGCCGTATACGTTTATGTGATTTTTTTAAAATTATTTCCGAACCTGTGGATCACGACATTGGGTAAAGATAAGAGAGCCTTCAAGTACTTACCGGCAAGTTTGTTGGCTTTGTTACTTACTATACAATCTTGCACTCCGCGAAAAGACCTACCTCGCAAAGTAATAGTAGTTCATGCCAGAGGCATTAGCTATCCTGATTTAGTCAGTTACCTGGATACGTCCAAAGCAGACAGTTTCCTTGAAAAGAAAGAGGTAGGAGGTTTCATCTATCCACTCCATCCGATCTCTAATGCCGTCACTATTTGTAACCTGGCCTCTTTCGAGACAGGAGTGCTGCCAGCTGAGCATGGCATCGTAGGACATTCTTTCGGGCTGAGAGAAGATGGTTCTATTCAAGCTGTTAGTGGGTTTGCCCGGGACTTTGGTGTAGAAACATTTTGGGAGGGTGCCGACAAGCAAGGTAAGAAGGTGTTGAATATTGGTGCTTTAGTACTTCATGGCAATGATGAAAGCCATGCTCATGTTGACTGTCTCGCTCAGGGAAGAAAAGTCAGCGAGGATATGCTCTTGCAGCTAACCTCAAATAAGACGGCGACGGATTCTGTAGACGAATACGTCATGTTAGAAAGTGACAATAGTCATCTGCTACAGATTGGAGGAGATTCCATCGTTACTTACCTGGACGCTTCGAAAACAGACCGGCAAAGATTAATCCTCGACAGAGACTCCGTCTATGAAAATGGCTTTCTCGGGGAACTCGGAAAAGGAGATTGGCTTGAGGTTGAAAACGCACCAATTAATGGTTTGACTGAAGCCTTCAGGATCAAGTGGTTGCCGACATCCCATGACACCTTGCATCTGTACGTACGGGCTACATATAGAAATCGGGGCTATCCCGTTCATTTCTTAGAGCAGATCGAGATCGAGGTAGGCCCATCAAAAGGATGGCCGAATATCTCACTTTACACAGCTGGTCAAATAGATGATGTGACGCTCTGGGAAGAAATGAAGATGGAGTTGAATTATGTTATGGAAGTCTTCTTCTCGGCAGTTCAAAGAAAAAGATATGATTTAATTATGATTGATTATCCTTTGATGGATAGGTTGGGCCATGCTTTTTTGCAGTTCAGAAAATCTTCTCAAACGATTCAGCAATATTATCAGGCAGGTTTTGATCAAATGAACAAGGACTTTCGAGCTATTGAAAACTTTGCCAATCAAAATGGCTACGACTTGATTATTACTTCTGGTCACGGTTTTTCTCCTGTACACACTGCTATTGATATCAATCATTTTTTAATGAAGAAGGGTATCCATGTAAAGCAGGAAGAATCAGACTGGGAAGCAATTGGAATCCCGGGGAAAGTATCAGCACATATTTATATCAACACACAATTAAGTCCGAGTAGCAGAAAAAATGTGCTGGACAAAATAGAAAGTATTTTGCTTGACCTTTCTCTCGCTGAAAAACCAGTCATTGACGAAATGTATAGAAAAGACGCATTGAATAAGGTTGGTTTGAATCATGCTCATTCAGGAGATTTATACGTCTTGCTTAATCCTGGTTTTGTATTTAAAACCCTAGATGAAAGACAAGTGTATGGCAAGCCGATATTCAACGGAGATCATGGCTATTCACCAAAGTACGAGGACTCACAGGGAATTTTGATCTCAAATGAGCCTTGCAGTCCCTGTCATAGTACAGATCTTGCGAAAATCATCAGAAGAAAATTAGATATAAACCGATAAGTACAATCTGCTTATTGTGACGTAGACACTATAAAAGCGAAATGCCGGCCCCTTCCGGGCCGACCTTATCGCTAGGAGTCCATCTCTGTAAGCTGCTTTGGAGCTTCAAAGGCGAGGCTCCGGCCGCCAAACCACGCAACCGGAGATAATGACTACCCTCACTTATTAACCTAAGAGCAAATCCGACACATATTTTATATCTTTAGTGTCGAATCGGAAAATAATAAGACAAATAAAGTGTTATTTTGTCACATATCAAACAAAATGTAACAAAAAAATACATTCATTGGAATCAATCGGCCAAAGAGTAAAATACTTAAGAGAGAAATACAGTCTTTCGCAGTTGGAGTTGGTTGCTCAAATAGAGGGTTACGACCGCTTTCAGATTGGAAAACTGGAACGTGATGAGTTTAAACGAATCCCTAGTGACCTGGTAACACAACTGGTGAGCGTTTTTAACACATCTCATGAATGGTTGGAACGTGGTGAAGGGCCTGTGTTCAAAGATGATCATGTCTCGCTGGAATTGCAGGAACCTCAAATGCCATACTCCAAGGGAGAAAATCTCATTGACAAAATCGATCAGCTCAAAGACAATCCATTTGATGAAGCACTTTACAATGAGGTAAAAACAGGCGCATTTGATCTGATGGCCCAGCTCACCAATAGCCAATACAAGGTGATCGACTTGATGGAGAAGCTGGAAAAACTCAAAAAGATGATCAGCGAGAAGCTCAACGTCAAAATTGAGTAACTCCACCGTAAAGTGACGTCACGACCGATAGCCCTACCGGTCACCCTCCGTACCCATCACGACTTCAGGATCTTTTCCATCTCTCGAGCTACAGACAGCTTAGCTTTCCTGTTTCTGTAATACATCCTTACTAACCAAAAAGCCAGCACCAAGGTCAAAACTATGCCACCGATCAGCGCCCATATATACTTTTGTTTTTGGCGGGTTGTTTCTTCCTCGATCAACTTCATATTACGATTAAAAGCGGCAAGAAGCTCACCGGTTTGCAGTTCGCTTTGAATTGCTTTTAGCTCTTCTTTTGCCATCACCAATTCGTTCCTTGCCAGCTGATAGCTATCCCTGTAGTGTTGAGCACTATCAATGGAAATGCCTTCATATAGCACTTCTATTTCCTTAAAAATCTCTATATCAGATTCATATTCGTAGGAGACTTTGTGAAAAGGAATAGCAGCTTTCAAATAGTACAACGCCGAATCCCGATCACCAAGCTTCTGATATAGCCGACCCAGGCTTCTGTAAGTTTCAAACAGCGCTCTACCTCGATCCCATGTGAATCCTTGACGATGGTCAAGTGCTCTAAACAAATAGTGCTTGGCACTATCGTATTTTGTAAGAGCAATATAGCAGTCTCCCAGATTATTTAGTACATGGCCCTTTGTGCTCCCGGTACTTCCTTCTAGAATATCTAGGAAAGTAGTAATTGCAAGATCATGCCGACCTAGTCTTAAATAACAAAGTCCTTTCATATTTATGGCCTTTACTCTAAGCTGTTGAGGTGCTAATTTGGAGCATTGTTCGAACTTAATGATTGCAAACGCCAAGTTATCCTGTCTATACTGTACTCTTCCAAAATTGTAGAGCAATGATGGTCTTTCAACTTGCCGTATTTTTAGTTTCATTTTATCTGTCTCTATCAAAGCTCGGTCAATAAATACAAGGGCTTCATCTAGCAATTGGAGATTGGCATAAGTTACTCCCAAATTCTTCAACATCTTGGCCTTGACGATCACATCTCGCTTTCCTGATATAGCTAAAAACGACAACGCTTGCGTATAGTGAAGAGCAGCTCCTGAATAGTTCTGGTCTAAATTATCTTCCAAAAAAGCTTTGATATAGTATAGGTAGGTCTTTTGATAATCGGTTAATTGCTCAATTGGAATTAGAGATTCAACTTCCCGGGCTTTGAATAGAGAATCTTTGGAAATTAGTGTAGAACTTCTGTTTATCAATGTCCACAAACTATCCGAATCCCCAACACTCAAGGTCAGCGATATGAAAAGCAGCTTGATCATGACTTTAGGATCTTTTGGAATTCCGAGGCCACCTCGGCATCACGCCTTTTCATTCGAAAGCGAATAACTAAAACCACGGCCACTACTAGCAGCACAGCGACTCCTGCCACAATCCACAACCAATACTGCTCGATCTTGGATTTTTCCAGTTCTCGACGGTTGGATTCGTAGACCTGAATAATATCGCTGGCGACCAGGTGCTGACGGATAGCTTTTAATTCTTCTTGATTGCGATGATATTCGTTTTTTGCTTTTTGAAATTCCTTTTGGTAGTATGAGGTACTGTCATCTAGACCAATGCGACTGTAACAGTCTGCCAAGTACTTAAAAGCTTTCAAATCTTCAAGACTCTTTTCGCTGAATTCATAGGTCTCCGAAGCTCTCCTCAGAAAAGCTATAGCCTCCTGACATTTGTTGGTAAACGCCAATGACTGCCCAATGGAGTGATATGAAAAAAAGAGATTCGCATTAGAGCAAAAGCTTCCTCCAAAAGTGAGTTTTAAATTCAGAGCATGAAAATAATTGGACAAAGCACTCTCGTAATCTTTCATTCTAAAAAAGATTCTTCCCTGGTTATGGATTGCTTTGATTCTGCTATAACTCAATGAATCAGCATCATCTATTAACTCTTCATAAAGTGAGATCGCATCATCAAACTGACCCATATCACCCAGAACTAGTCCCATTCTGTTTTTAATACTTCCTGTATCGAACCCATTTACGGAATCAATGCTTAGCGCTTCCTCTAAATTGAATACTGCTAATTCATATTTTTTCATCCCATGGTAAGAGCCCGAAAGATTAAATAGTAATGCAGATTCTTCAAAAGATTGCTTTTCGCCAGACAAGTATCTGGTGCTCTTCAACGCTCTTCTATAATAATGGATTGATTCTTCGAATAGCTGCAAGTTTTGGCATATGTTTCCAATATTCTTATTTAAAGTAATGTCCATCCATGCCTGCTTTTGACCAGATAAGGACAACAGGTTTAACGACTGATGGTAATGCAAAAGACATTGTGTGTAATCTCTTCTTTGCTCCTCAAACCAGCCCTTGTATAAGAAAATTCTGGCCTTTTGGTAGTCACTAGCCTCATCAATGGGGATTTGATCAATCATGCTGAGGACTGTCTCTAATGAATCTAATCCCACAAGGCTATCACACTCATCCAACATCTCCTGCACACGATCGTTATCCTGACCAAGTGACAGCAAACTCAAAAAAGTCAATAAAGAACAAAACCACATTGTTCGCGAGTATTTTGATGATCGCCAGATTGGGGGCAGCCGATCACCGTGATGGAATCT
>JAHCMJ010000259.1 GCA_019192485.1 Cyclobacteriaceae bacterium HetDA_MAG_MS6
CAAGCCTTGTTTGTATAATTCCTAATCTGATTTTTATGCTAGCGATCCAAAAACCCATAAGTGTCCATCCTATCACAGCGGGATAAAAGACCAATCTCAGGTTACTATCCAGATCGTAAGCATTGAATCCAGGATTACCTCCATTTCCAGGATGTAAACTGTCAGCCATTCTCGGCAAAATGAATAGCAGTACAATAATAATCGGGAAAGCAAAAACATTGTATACTGCAGAAAGTCTGGCCCGCTCCCGGTCATCCTTTAACGACCCTCTTAGGATGATCAAGGCCAGGTAAACCAACATGGCCATCGCAGAGGTATTTTGCTTGGCATCGTTGCTCCAAGGTTCCCCCCAGGTATAATTGGCCCAAAGCATCCCTGTCAATAAGCCAAGGAAACCAAATACAATTCCTGTTTCTACCAGTGCGCTGCTGTAAGTATCGTGTTTGAGATCGCTTGAGGATAGGTATTTGATGGCATGAAAAGCGGAAAAGCCAAACAAAAAAATCATCCCGAACCACATCGGGACATGAAAGTGCAAATTTCTTACCGTTTCGTTGAGTATCGGTAGTTGAGGAGCTTCAAATAAGAGCCCTCCTACAACAGCATAAATCACCAGCAGCATTGCCCCCCACTTCCACCATGACGTCTTGATCAGATAATTCATACCCTAATTTCTCCAGCTATAAGGAAACAAGATGAAAATCAATGCAATGATAACAACAACAAGAGAGATTAACGTAAGCAAATTGCCTGATACATCTACCCATTGTGCTCCCATGAGAATTTTGCGAGAATTAGAGACAGCTAGAAGCATCATTGGGATCACCAGAGGAAACCCTAGCACTGCCATCATGGTAGATTGACTGCTTGTTTTTGCAGATAGAGCGGATATCATGGTGAACACCGAGGCTAATCCTAGGGATGCCACAAGAAGGTTAGCGTAAAACAAGGAATTACTATTCACCATATTCCCCAGAAATAACGAGAGTAACAATACGGTCAGGACGGAGAGCATCAATTGATAGAGGGTATAATAGACCAGCTTACCGATCAGTATGGTATGCGGCTTAGCAACAAAAAAATAGTAGAGGCTTCGACCGTTCTCCTGAATAAAGCTTTTGGCTAGACCCGTGACAGAAGCAAAAAGAAGCACAATCCAGAAGAGCGCATTCCAGACGGACTTGTTGATAATGTTGTTAAACGCCAGATAGGAGATATAGGCAGTAGCCACAAGATATAGCACCGTACTGGCAACAGGATATTTGAGCCTGCTATCTAGTTGAAAATCTTTTTTAATGAGGGCCAGGACCTTTTGCATGCCCGCAAATGTAGTAATAGGTACTGTGGAACTTCCTGTTAAATGGATTCTTATCATATTTGCCAAAACATCGCAGGAGGGTAGGGAGGAAAATTTTGCGAGGTGTGCGATGGCCTTGAGTGTGGGAGCTTTAAATTTTCTTGAGTTTTTTGCTTCGTTTTTGGGCTTAAGCCAAAAATGAAGAGCCTGTCCGGCTTGAGGACAAGCGAAAACTCCAAAAAAGATGATGCTTTTTAGAATTTAAGAGAATCTATTTCATAAAATGGGTTTGGACAACAAGTAGAATAGTGTCTTTTGGACTTATTTAGAAATGACTGGTTTAATATACCTCTCTTACGGTACATGCTACGAGCTAGGCCTGTTTGCTAAGCAGGCAAGCTTTACCGCCTTCTAGTAAAGATTAATATGGAAGCATTTTTAGACAATTCAATTTAATAATGTTTTGATCAGTACGGAAAAACCCATTTTGGTCACGGGGGCCGCAGGATTTATAGGCTTTCATCTAGCAAAGAGGTTACTTGCCGAGGGCAATCAGGTGGTAGGTGTTGACAGTGTCAACGACTACTACGATGTAAGTCTGAAAGAAGCCCGCCTGGCTATTCTCAAGGAAAGTAGATCCTTCACCTTTCACAAGTTGAACCTGGTTCATGGTGAGCAGGTTAGTGAAATTTTCTCTCAATATAAGTTTGAATACGTAGTGCATTTGGCGGCTCAAGCGGGAGTCCGATATTCTTTGACCCACCCTCATGCCTATATTGATTCAAACATCACTTCATTTATTAATATCCTGGAAGGGTGTAAGAAGAATGGCATCCAACACTTGATGTATGCTTCTTCTAGCTCCGTTTATGGAGCCAATACTGCAATGCCTTTTTCAGTAAGTCAGAATGTTGACCATCCGGTTTCGTTGTATGCGGCTACCAAAAAAGCCAATGAACTTATCGCTCATAGTTATTCGGTTAACTTCAAGCTACCAACTACAGGACTTCGTTTCTTTACCGTTTATGGCCCTTGGGGCAGGCCTGATATGGCATTGTTCCTATTTACCAAAGCAATCTTGGAGGATAAGCCCATTGATGTTTTCAATCATGGCGAGATGAGGCGTGATTTTACTTATGTGGAAGATATCGTAGAGGGTATTTATCGATTGATACCTACGGTTCCTAAACCTGATCAAAACTGGAATTCCGATGACCCAATTCCGTCAAGCAGTTTTGCTCCTTTTAGTCTGTTCAACATTGGCAACAATTCGCCGGTCGATCTAATGCAGTTTGTAGAAGCTATCGAAACTGAAATTGGTAAAAAGGCGACAGTTAACTATATGCCCATACAAAAAGGAGATGTGCCTGCCACCTTTGCAGATGTAAGTGCCTTGACAGAGGCAGTAGGTTACAAACCGAATACGACTATCCAAGAAGGAATTGCCAATTTTGTTCATTGGTATAGAGAGTTCTACAAGAAATGAGTGGTTTCGAAAGGCAAATATTGATCACAGGCGGAGCAGGGTTTATCGGTAGCCACGTAGTGAAGCTTTTCGTCAATCAATATCCAACATACAAGATCATCAACCTCGACTTATTGACCTATGCTGGAAACCTTGAGAACTTAAAGTCCATCGAGAATGCGAGTAATTATGAGTTTGTTAAAGGGGATATTGTAGATGGAGACTTTATTCAGTCTTTATTTCAAAAGTTTGATTTTGATGGGGTCATTCATTTAGCAGCAGAATCGCACGTTGATCGGTCCATAACGGATCCTTTGGCTTTTTTGCAAACCAATATTTTGGGGACGGTCAACTTGTTGAATGCTGCCAAAGAAAGTTGGAAAAGCGAATCAGGAAAACTGTTTTATCATATTTCGACGGATGAGGTATATGGTTCTTTGCAGAAGACAGGCTTTTTCACCGAACAAACGGCATACGATCCCCAGTCGCCTTATTCTGCGTCGAAAGCTTCATCTGATCATTTCGTTAGGGCCTATGGGAACACTTATGGATTGAATTACATTATTTCAAACTGCTCCAACAATTACGGTCCTTACCAATTTCCTGAGAAGTTAATTCCATTAATGATTAACAATGTTATAGGAGGTAAGCGTCTACCCGTTTACGGAAAAGGGGAAAATATTCGGGACTGGCTTTATGTGGAAGATCATGCACGGGCTATTGATACCATTTATCACAGGGGACATTCCGGAGAAACTTATAACATCGGTGGATTCAATGAATGGAAAAATATAGACTTGGTCCATATGCTTTGTGAGATTATGGATAAGAAGCTACAACTCAAAGACACCTCTAAAAACTTGATTGAATTTGTGAAGGACAGAGCCGGACACGATTTACGATACGCCATAGATGCCACTAAATTGGAAAAGGAATTGGGTTGGCGACCAAGCTTACAGTTTGAAGAAGGGCTGGAGAAGACGGTGGATTGGTATCTTGAAAATACCCAATGGCTTGATCATGTAACTAGCGGCGTCTATCAAACTTATTATCAGGAACATTATGCAGTTTAATGGGAAACATGTTCCCATTCCCTTCCTCGGGGTGGGTATGGATGGGTTCAAATCTCTGAACCTCAATCGAATAGCAACTACATGAAAGGAATTATTTTGGCCGGTGGATCGGGGACTCGTTTGCACCCACTTACCTATGCGGTCAGCAAACAATTGCTTCCTGTTTATGACAAGCCGATGATCTATTATCCATTATCAGTTCTGATGTTGGCCAGTATTCGAGAAATCCTGATCATTTCCACTCCAAGGGACTTGCCCCTATTCAAAGAACTTTTAGGTGATGGTGAAAGATTGGGGTGCAAATTTCAGTATGCTGTGCAAGAAAAACCGGAAGGACTGGCGCAAGCATTTTTGATCGGTAAAGAATTCATTGCAAATGATAAAGTCGCTTTGGTACTAGGAGATAACATTTTCTACGCTTCTGGCTTTTCCAGAAAACTTCAGGCTTGTACCGATCCTGATGGAGGAATTGTTTTTGCTTATCATGTCAATGATCCTGAACGTTATGGCGTGGTAGCATTTGACGAAAACAAAAAAGCCATCTCTATCGAAGAAAAGCCTACCCAACCCAAATCTAGTTATGCAGTTCCAGGTCTATATTTTTACGATAACGATGTAGTTCAGATTGCTGAGACTATCAAGCCCAGTGCGAGAGATGAGTTGGAAATTACATCAGTCAACAATTACTACTTGCAGCAAGGAAAACTAAGCGTTCAAGTGCTGGACCGGGGTACAGCTTGGTTAGATACAGGGACGTTCAAGTCCCTGATGCAGGCTGGAGAGTTTGTACGTGCCATCGAAGAGCGACAGGGCTTGAAGATCGGCTGCATTGAGGAGATTGCTTATAAAATGGGTTTTATCTCAGAAGTGGAACTGAATGACCTAGCTCATCATCTGGAGAAAAGCGGCTATGGCCTATACTTAAAGCAGGTGCCCAAATGGAAGTGATTAAATCCCCACTAAAGGATTGCTTTGTGATCAAAAACCATAAGTTTGGAGATGACCGGGGTTTTTTTCTTGAGGCATTCAATCAAAAACGTCTTCTAGATCAAGGTATCTCATTCGATATCAAACAAGTCAATTTCGCAAAATCGGCAAAAAATGTACTTCGTGGGCTCCATTACCAACTCAACCCCAAAGCACAAGGCAAATTGATTGGAGTTGTTTCAGGAGCAGTGCTAGATGTAGTTGTAGATTTACGAAAACATTCACCCACGTATCTCCAACATTTCAAACTCAAAATTGAGGATCCTGAAACACAATTACTGATTCCGAAAGGATTTGCTCACGGGTACTTCACATTAGAAGATGATACGATTTTCTATTATGGAGTGAACGAATTTTACTCAGCCGATGATGAGCGTGGAATTCACTATGCAGACCAAACCCTGGCAATTAATTGGGAGCTAGAAGATAATCCCATAATTTCGCGCAAAGATTTAGAACAACCGTTCATAGAAACTGCAGAGTATAATTTTTGAGATTAAACGATTAGGTAGAATAAAGTAAGATGAAAATAGCAGTAGTAGGTACTGGATATGTCGGGTTAGTCACAGGTACATGTTTCGCCGAAACGGGAAACCACGTCACCTGTATCGATATCGATGAAAAGAAGGTTCAAAAACTTCAAGGCGGCAAGATCACCATCTACGAGCCGGGCTTGGAGGTTCTTTTTGAGAGGAATATCCGACAAGGTCGGCTGGATTTCACGACCAGTTTAGCGGAGGGGATTAAAGGTGCTCAAATTATTTTCTTGGCACTTCCTACACCTCCGGGAGAGGACGGCTCAGCTGACCTCAAGTATGTACTAGGTGTAGCGAAAGACCTTGGTCCACTGCTGGAGCAGTACACCGTTGTAGTCGATAAAAGCACTGTGCCAGTGGGGACAGCTGAAAAAGTAACCGCAGAAATTGCCAAAAACGTTAAGGTCGGTTTCGACGTGGTTTCCAATCCAGAATTTTTGCGAGAAGGTGTTGCCGTCGACGATTTCATGAAGCCGGATCGTGTGGTGATCGGTGCAGAAAGTGAAGAAGCGAAAAAGTTGATGGGTAAACTTTATGAGCCATTTGTAAGACAGGGCAATCCCATCATCTTCATGGATGTGAAGTCTGCGGAGTTGACTAAATACGCAGCTAATTCCTTCCTGGCGACTAAGATTACATTTATGAACGAGATCGCAAATCTTTGTGAGATTTTAGGCGCGGATGTAGACGCAGTACGGAAAGGAGTGGGAACGGATAGCAGGATTGGTAAACGATTTCTTTTTGCCGGAATAGGTTATGGAGGAAGCTGTTTTCCTAAAGATGTCCAGGCCCTTGAAAAATCAGCTAAGGAAGTCGATTACGATTTCAAGATCTTAAGTTCTGTTATGGATGTCAACCATACCCAAAAGCAGAAGCTAATTACTCCCCTACTTGATTATTTCGGAGGTGACATTGCGGGTAAGACTATCGGAGTCTGGGGCTTGGCATTTAAGCCTTATACTGATGACATAAGAGAAGCTCCTGCCTTGGAAAATATTAGAAAGCTACTAGAGCTCGGAGCCAAAGTAAAGGCCTACGACCCTGAGGCTATGGAAAATGTGAAGGAGATATTCGGAGACGACATCTATTTTGCAAATGATGAGTATGATGCTGTTGCCGACGCAGATGCTTTGATGATCATGACCGAATGGCCTGTATTCAGAACACCGGAGTTTGAAAAATTGTCATCTTCTCTGAACAACAAAGTAATATTTGATGGGCGAAATCTTTATGATCTCCACCAAATGGAGGATTTAGGGTTTGACTACTTTAGTATTGGTCGTCGAATGGTGCAGTCAAAGTAATCAGCAAAAACTTATCCTACTTTTAGGATCTGACTAGACAAGATATCAAAATG
>JAHCMJ010000260.1 GCA_019192485.1 Cyclobacteriaceae bacterium HetDA_MAG_MS6
TTCCTCTGCTGAGCCTAAGTGACCTACCGGAAGTGTCTTGGCTGCCCAGTCTTTATAGCTTTCCTTTTGATCCTCAGTCCATACTCCTGTTGCTACTACCCCTGGAGCTACCACATTGACCCTGGTCGGAGCGATTTCTAAAGCTAATGCCTTTGAGAAAACAGCAACAGCAGCACTAGCTGCATTCATCATGGACGCTCCATTCTTTGACGGCCGATAGATGGCCATGCTACTGGTAAAAACCATCGCTCCGTCTTTATTGATATAGTTTGCCGCTGCTCTGGCCACATTGAATGTACCCCAAAACTTCTCCATACCCCTTTGTGCCACCTCGTTAGTCATAGACTTAATTGGCGACATCAACTTTGTTTCATCAGCCACTGCAGTGAAGGTCAGGAAGTCAAAGTTACCAATGCTTTCAAAGGCTTGATTTACTGAGTCATCGTTGAGCATATCCATACTGAATACATGAGACTCTCCGGAAAGTTCCTTTTGTACGTTCAATAGCTTTTCTTTTGATCTACTCACTAAGTAGATGATGGCTCCTTGAGCTGAAGCGATTGAAGCAAGCGATCTGCCTATACCTGATGAGGCACCTACTACTACGATCTTTTTGTTTTTTAATGGTATCATAAAAGATTTAAAAGAAATGGGTCAAGCAAGTTTAAAAAACGCTATATCATTTCGCAGGCCTATTTCGTCAAAATTCTTTGCCGGGCATGAGATTTCAAAACAACACTCGGGGGAGCAAAATTCAGTACAATAACTGCAAACAAATTTTATTTATTTAAAATCATATTCCTTCACCTCGCTCTACAACTTTTCATTTCTAACTACTTTTTGATAATCGTTCCGTTACTTTTATTCAGGTTAAATTTCAATGAATAGATGTCAAAAGGCATGATACTTATTACGGTATCAATGTCAATTTTTCTAACGGTAGCTTCCATGCCTGTTATGGCACCGAAAATCTCAAGCGATAAGGAGAGATCAAGAATTTTAGCCTTGAAAAAAGGCTGAACCTTTAGTTATAATCTGCAATGGAGGATGGGATTCTACTAATCATTGTGGAGAACTAAGAAATGTTGAATAATCAACTTGCGGAGTTTGGCTAGGTAATGGGTAAGTTGGAAGAGAAAGCTATGTGATATTTGCAATGTTGTCGAGATGTTGCATTTTAAGAGCTGAATCCAAAGTTTACTGTTAAATCATTGTTTATCTAACTGAACCATTTTCATACTAGCACTCCAAAGATCTTGAGCAAACTCTAGGTTACGAGAATCTTTAGATGAACTTACCTCCTTGGTTAATTGGAAAAACTTTCCACTTATTCCGTCTAACTCCTTTTCCAATAAGAGCTTAGCCATTGCGTTTCCTGATTTCTGAGGAGTACTGATCTGGATTCCAAAGGCGTTAAAAATTGCTCTTACAATACCTGACTTCATCAAGGCTCTCATGATTTTAAGAAACCCGGATATCTCACCACGCAGCAGGTTGGTTTGAGGGACCCCACCGGGATCATATGCATTGACGGTGATGCTGGATATGCTATTTCTAAGTCTTCTATTCAACTCGTAGGTAAAAAGTAAATTGCAAAGCTTGCTCGTGGTATACCGCTGCATTCCCGTGAGCTCAGATGATAGCTCTGCATGGGATAGTCTTTTGGCACCCAGATATTTTGCAGGTTCGATCTTTCCTTCAAATTTGTCCGGGTCGTGGGTGCCGCTGCCGACTACAATGATTCTAGCGTTTTCACTCATTTGAGCCAACAGTAGATTGGTGAGTAAAAAATGACCCAGGTGGTTTACTCCAAAAGTGATTTCATAGCCATCTAATGTCTTGTAATTACCAACAGAGAACTGTAAACCTGCGTTACAAATTAATCCATCCAACTCCCCAAAGCTGCCTAGCTTAAATGCTTCCACAAAATCTCTTACGCTTTGCAATGAGCCTAGGTCAAGCTTCATAATACTTAGTGCCCGATAATCACATTCTTTTATTAGTTGTTGCTTGGCTTCTTTGGCCTTATCCAGATTGCGACACGCAAGGATGATATGCCAATTTTGACCGCTATTCGCTATCGATTTCGCACAATGAAAGCCGAGTCCGGTATTAGCTCCGGTTATGATTACTGTTTTGAATGCCATAGAAACGTAGTTGTCAGACAATGATCCTGCATCCAAGTAGGAATTACATTTACAAATGTTAAAAAGCGTTTTTTTTGGAACGAATCCTGCTGAGCTGCACTTGTGATATTCCAAGATAAGAAGCGATATGCCCCAACGGGGCTCTTTGGAGAAGATGAGGTTCAGTTTTGACCAGCAGCTCGTACCTTTCCTCTGCATTCATTCCCTGAAATGTTTTTGTTCTTGCAACCTCTTCTAAATAGCCTTTAGTTGCCAGTATTCTCCCTAATTTTTCAAAAGTGTGATACCGATCATAAAGGCGTTCCAAGGCCTCGTATTTGATCTGCAGCAGCTTTGATTTTTCCAACACATGGATGCCAAATAGGCTGGTTTTGCCTGTGAACAGGCTATCAAGCGTCCCAATAAACTCTCCTTCAATAGCAAAAAAGTCGGTGATATCATTACCATTTTGGTAATAATAAATTCTAGCTATTCCAGATTCAATGAAGTAGAAGTGTTTAGCAATTGTACCCGGCGTGTGAAGATCATGTCCTTTTTCAACTTCTCTTGTCTTACACTCTTTTAAAAGATCCTGCTCTTCATCTGAAGATAGTTTTACATATTGGTTTATGTATTGAATAATATTTTTCAATCGTTAGCGACTTTCTTCCAATAATAGGTTTTCGAAATGAAAAATTTGGTTCCGGTAACCTTCAATGTATTTACCTCTTGAAGCGATAACTTAGCTTCTACTTTGATGCCGTTATTGAGGTTAGTGATTTCGGAAACCCAAAGTTTTTCCTCATGTACATAATGGCACTTTCTGACAAAGATCTTACCTAAATAGTCAGGATCATCTGATTCCGTGATTTTTGCTTCTAATGATCCATTTGTTATTTCATATATCAAAATTTTGGAGTTTCTCATCTCCGCACAAAACCACAAACCTTTGATATCAGGTGCTTCTGGGTGATTTATTGAGGTAAATAACATTAAAGCAGAGAAAATACTAGTAAGCATACTTTTGTTTTTACAGTAAATCTCTCGAGAATACCTCTAAGGCGCTTTTACATATGTTAAAAACTGGATTGTGTTCAACACCTGTAAATTTTCAATTGCTGCCGTTCAAATTGTTGGGTGAAACTTATAGCATAACAAACACGGAATGTCTCCGCTAAAAATCAAAATAGATGCTCTTTTTTCAGCTTTTCCATCATCTTCTGTTTTGACTTCATTCCGCCATCCAAAATGGTCTGAATGTGAATCCTGTCCTGATCATTTACTTGCTTATGCTTCAAGCTCCATCGGGCGTTTTCCATCAGGATTGGAAAAAGGTCTATTCCCTTTTCAGTAAGTAAATAGATGATCTTTTGCTTGTGACTGGGGTCACGCTTTTTATAAATGAATCCCTCTTCTTCCATGGACTGAAGACGACTGGACAGGATATTGGAAGCAATCTTTTCCTTCGATTGAAGAAACTCACGAAAGTATTTCTTACCATCAATCATCATATCTCGGATAATGAGTAAAGTCCACCTATCCCCAAAAGCGTCTAACGCTAAATACTGTGGGCAGTCCGATCTGTATTCTTTTTCTTTTCCCATTAAATGATTTGACTAGTTGCAAAGTAAAACTACAATTGCGATAATTGCAACTAGTTTTATTTTGCAACTAGATTTAGAGAAATATGCCAATTAATGAAAATTATCAGCAATCAACATCGATTGACACTAGTAGGGAGAAAGTATTTCAAGCCTTGACGAACGAGGTTGGTCTTTGGTGGGGTCCTGTAGATCGGCCTGCTGAAAGAGTTGGGGACATTTTCAAGATTGATTTTGGTAATGACTCATATTGGAAATTTAAAGTGATAGAAGTATCTAACATAGAACGAATAGTATGGGAGTGTATAGCCTCTAACCAAGAACACAATGTGCGAGGTTTGGATGAGGAATGGCTAGGGTCTAAGCTTTATTGGGAGATCAGTGAAAAACCGGAAGGTATCCATGTAAATTTTTTACATGAGGGGTTAGTACCTCATGGCAAATGCTACGAAGTGTGCTCTGCTGCTTGGGACTTTTATATCACGGACAGTCTAAAAAATTTCTTAGAAAAGAATGACGGGAAGCCTGAAGGAATGTAACAGGCGTTTTTCAAAATTGGTGAGCGAAATTGCTTCCCAATACAGAATCTCAATTAATGTTGATGATCAGAGGTTACCTTTGTAAGCTTAAGTAATACTGAAAGTACACGTAAAGTGAACTTTTGTTTTGAATGATAATCCCGGAGGTTTTAATATAGCCTTTTTTCTAGCGTCATACCCTTCCATACATCGAAACTTATGTACTTTGATGTGATTACCTTCCGATACAGAAAGTAAAGTGACCTGATTATGAGTCACTTAGAAGTACCAAGGTACAAATAAGGTACATGTCAGGCTTTATTCTTGACTATTTTTCTTTGTTTATGATTCGTAAAGGCCGTTTTTGGGTGATTTTGCTCGAGGTACAAGATAATATTTGAAGTGAGTGTCTACTCACGTTACTTTCCAGAATTAGGTGTTTTTCGGTCATTTTTGGTCTGAAATAGGCTCAAAATCATGTATCATCATTTCGCCCATTATTTCAATACCTAAATGCCCCTTCCATAAGCTGCTGTTCCTGCCTGGAGATTCCAATGTTATGAGCGATGGTTTTCCATTGACTTACGGCATATTTTATTTCATCTAGTATGATATCCATTTGCTTATTGTCTAGCTGAAAATAGGACCCCACGCTCTTCGCCAATTCAAAGTCAAGCCCGTTGCTATCCGTGTCTATATTGAGTGATAAACCATCCTTATCTATTGAAGGATTAATGTCGTAAGCAGGTGAAAGCCTCCAACCTTCATTTGATAACGTAAAGCCATGGTTTCGAAGATGGTCATCCGTATTGGAGATAGCAATATGAAATACGATTCTTCTCCAAAGCTGATGAAGGTCTTCCGTATTCTCAGCTCCTGAGAATTGGATAAATTCAGCCAGGTCAAGGTAGCTGGTAGGATTATCCCTGATCGTATCTTCATTATTGCCTGTCATAGTCATGGCAGAGGCAAAATGAAACCGCTCACCATTTAGCCGATCAAATCGCTTAGTGAAAAAGGTATGATGGTTTCCAGATACCTTTTCTACTTTGGATTCCGTCATGGTGACCCCCGCTTTTAAAGCCAATTGGTAAGCCAGGTATTCCCATAGCGCTTTGTCTATGTTATCATTTTTGGATGGAAACTTGGCTATCCAGGGATGGCCTTTGTCATCCAGTATGTTGGCTTTAGGCCTAGCTCCTCCGAGTGATGAACCAGGAGCTATGAGAATGGCCAGCCACTTTTTCACTTCATCGTCACTTACATCAGATTCTAACTGACTTGCGCCATATTGCAGTTCTCGAATGGACGACCAGGGCGGAGTAGGATATTCCTCATTATCATCTAAAAATGGTCCATCTAAATCGAGCTTGAAACGCAAAGCCCCCATTCGACTTGGGTCATAGACTCCCAATAAGAAATCAATGTCATATAAAGTGGGGGCAGTATTTTCTTCTTCTTTCGCTTTTTGTGCAGCACGCCTCTTCATCAAGGTTCGTCCCCAAGTGTCGGGCATTGAGTCTAAGAAGATTCCGAAGTTTTCTTTGCCATTCGGGAATTGCGAACCTGAATACCAACCAATATCTGGATCGAGTAAGAAACGTTCTCTTGATTCGAGGTACTCGCCATCATAATCAAAGCTGAAAGCTTTTCTGCCTTTTCCCTGATGCGCTGATAAGATTCCTGTCAATTTAGGATCTGGCATACCTTGCCAGTGGGCATAAACGAATACGTCAGTCTTGTTAACTCCCATGCCTATTCGCCTCCAAGTAGGTTAAGATCCTGTAGCTTCCTTCCCAAATCATCATCAGCTGCTAGTTTTAGAAAATCTTCATGAAGCCCAAGTACACGCAAAACATTAAATAAAGCACCCATAGAAACACTTGGTGTACCTTTTTCGAGTAGGTATAACGTATTTCTGGCAATACCAGCCCGTTCAGCTACCTGGATAGCCGTCAACTTGCGTCTCTTTCTCGCAAGCTTGATATTCTCCCCAAGTTGCTCCAATACCTTTTGATGTTTGGGAAACAATATTTGCTTCTTGTTTTTCATAACGTACTATAATTAGTACAAATTTAATTAAAATGTATTTAATATAGTACATAAATATTCATATCTACCTAGCCAGGGAGAAAGGAGGTGTTGATACAGATAGGATCAAGAATGATCCAGAATGATCCAGCATTTCAACATACTCGTAAAAATGGTAGTGAGTTTTGTACCTTATAAAAAGATAAACAATTAGGTACAAATCAGATACAGAAAGCAGCAAAATATCGCTACAGAAGGATAGTGATAAACAACCCAAAAATATCAATAAAGGCTATAAAAAGCAGCATTTTAGGTTTTGTTAGAGATGTCTATGAGTTGTTTGCGAGGTTACTTCCCAATACAAAACTTTGAAAATATATTGGCTAGTAGATCATCTGTTGTTATTTCACCGGTTATCTCTCCCAGATATTGCAGG
>JAHCMJ010000027.1 GCA_019192485.1 Cyclobacteriaceae bacterium HetDA_MAG_MS6
CGCAGCCTTTACCTTTTCGATCTCGGGATAGTAGTCCAGTGTGACGTTTGGCTTTGAAGGCATGATCTTACTTATTCTCAGGACGCAAACCTCTCACGGTAGCGCCAGCTCTCCACATCTCAGAGTCTTGAAGCTCCTTCAGTTCTTCTTCAAGTTTTTCTCTATAATCAGACTTTTGATTAGCTTCAATTGTGATTTTGGCCTCATTTCCTGTGGCTACACTTTCGTATAGATCTTCAAAGACTGGCTTTACAGCGTCTCGGAATTTTTTCCACCAATCTAAAGCTCCACGTTGAGCAGTGGTAGAGCAGTTGGCATACATCCAGTCCATTCCATTTTCAGCTACTAAAGGATAAAGTGACTGAGTGGCTTCCTCCACGGTCTCATTGAATGCCTCCGACGGCGAATGCCCTTTAGCTCTTAAGACTTCATATTGAGCTGCAAACAATCCCTGAATGGCGCCCATTAAACTTCCTCGTTCGCCTGTTAGGTCAGAGTAGACCTCTTTCTGGAAGTTGGTTTCGAATAGATATCCCGAGCCAACACCAATCCCTAAAGCAACTACCTTTTCCCGAGCCTTTCCGGTTGCATCTTGATGTATAGCAAAGGAGGAATTTAGTCCTTTTCCAGCTACAAAAAGCCGTCTCAAGCTAGTGCCTGATCCTTTTGGTGCTACGAGAATTACGTCTACATCGGCAGGAGGAACAATACCTGTCTGATCGTTGAAGGTGACACCGAAACCATGAGAAAAGTACAACGTTTTCCCAGGAGTTAGGTGTTTTTTGACAGTTGGCCAGAGGGCAATTTGGCCTGCGTCTGAGAGTAAAAATTGCAGGATGGTACCTTTCTCGCAGGCTTCTTCCAATTCGAATAATGTTTCGCCTTCTACCCAGCCGTCTGCAATAGCTTTGTCCCAGGTTTTGGAGTTTTTGCGTTGACCCACAATCACATTAAATCCATTGTCTTTGAGATTTAGAGCCTGACCAGGTCCCTGTACGCCATACCCCAGGATTGCGATTGTTTCATCTTTCAAGGTCTGACGGGCTTTTTCCAGTGGAAATTCTTCCCTGGTTACTACTTGCTCTTCGGTTCCGCCAAAATTGATTTTTGCCATTTTTCTAAGTTTATGATAAATGTGTTAATAGTCTTTTATGCTTAATCTGTTTGATTCTGTTTCTTCTAGTTGCTTGATGTAAGTTTCCGTTTTTCTTTTTGACTTGGAAATTGCTACTCTTCCTGAGCGCACAAACTCCAAAAGTCCAAGTGGCTCAAGTTTTTTGTATAAGTCATGCGTGTCCTTCTTGTGTCCTGTTTTTTCAATTACAATATGGTCCTGCTCGATTACCAGTATGCGAGCGCCATTGTTGCGTACTAGCGTTTCTATAGAGTTGCCATTTAAGAATACTTTGGTAGGTACTTTGTATAGGGCAATCTCTTGATAGTATACTTCATCCTCTTCGTAGACAAAGGCGCCCAGTACATCCACAAGTTTGCGTATTTGGTTGACGACTTTCTCTATTCTTTCCCTGGTCGAGGTGACTACTATACTAAATCGACTCACGCCTGAATATTCACTTGTGGATACATTGAGGCTTGTAATATTGATCTTGCGCCGAGTAAAAATAATAGTGATGTGATTGAGCAATCCGGATTTGTCTTCGGTCAAAACAGACAGGGTAAATTCCTTCTCGGTTTTGTCAGTATGATCTTCGCTGTAGATAGAATTAGCCATATGTGATATTATTCTAAACGGATATTAGAAACGGAATCCCCAGATTGAACCATCGGAAAAACGTTTTCTTCTTTTTCAACCATTATTTCTAGCAAATAGGGACCTTCGTGACTGAGAAATGTGTCTATAGACTCGGCAAGTTTATCCCTATCTACTACTCGGTTGCTTGGTATTCCGTATCCCTTGGAAATCAATTGAAAGTCAGGGTTTTTCAGTTCAGTAAACGAGTAGCGCTTTTCGAAAAAGAGCTGTTGCCATTGCCTAACCATGCCCAGGAATTCATTGTTCAGGATAAGTATCTTCACGCCAATGTTCTCTTGCGCAATAGTACCCAGCTCCTGGATCGTCATTTGAAAACCTCCATCGCCTATAACCGCTATTACCTCTCTTTCTGGTTGCCCGGCTTTGGCACCCATAGCAGCAGGCAGAGCAAACCCCATAGTGCCCAGGCCTCCGGATGTAACATTTGAGTTCGTCTCTTTGAAGTCGTAGTATCTACTTGCCACCATTTGATGCTGCCCAACGTCGGTAACTACGATGGCCTTGCCTTCAGTTTGGTCAGAGATCATTTTGATGACCTCGGCCATTTTCAATTGGTCTCCTGATGGGTTGAGATCTCCATTGATGACTTTTTGATGTTCTACATGGTCACAATCTCGGAATTCTTGAATCCATTCTTGGTGGTTTCCGGATTCAATTCTTTTTAGAAGCGATCGCAGTGCTTGTTTGGCATCTGCGTTGATAGCGACATCAGTTTTTACATTTTTGTCAATTTCTGCGGGATCAATTTCAATATGAATGACTTTGGCCTGTTTAGCATATTGTTCTAAGTCACCTGTTACACGGTCATCGAATCTCATGCCAACGGCAATTAAGAGATCGCACTCGTTAGTCTTAATGTTGGGTCCGTAGTTGCCATGCATGCCGAGGTAGCCGACGTAATTACGGTGATCGGTTGGGACAGCTGAAAGTCCCATCAAAGTCGAGGCCATTGGGATATCAGCTTTTTCGGATAGTTCTATTAGTTCCTTTTGAGCACCTGATATCAAGATTCCATGTCCTACTAATAGGTATGGCTTTTTTGCCTCATTGATCAATTGAGCTGCTTCGTCTACTTTGGTCTCATCCAAGATTGGATAAGGGTGATAGCTGCGTATCTTTTCACATCTCTGATAAGTAAAATCCATTGAGCCAAACTGGGCATCTTTAGTGATGTCAATCAGTACTGGTCCTGGACGACCACTATTAGCAATGTAGAAAGCTCTGGCTATGGCTTCAGGAATTTCTTCCGCTCTGGTTACCTGGTAGTTCCATTTAGTGACAGGCATAGATATACCCATGACATCAGTTTCCTGAAAGGCATCTGTGCCCAAGAGGTGTGAGGGCACTTGCCCGGTGATACATACCATGGGAGTGGAGTCTATTTGAGCATCTGCAATCCCTGTAATGAGGTTAGTAGCGCCGGGCCCTGATGTAGCAAAGCAAACACCAGTTTGTCCTGTGACCCGCGCGTAGCCTTGAGCGGCATGGGCAGCACCTTGCTCATGTCGGGTAAGAATGTGCTTTAACTTGTCGGCATATTGGTACAGGAGATCATACACCGGCATAATAGCTCCACCTGGGTAACCAAAGATCAAGTTCACGTCTTCCTCAATCAGACACATCAATAGTGCTTCTGACCCGGTTACGGTTTTAGTCTTGGTTTTTTCTTTTTCTAAAGCCAAAGATGATGTATTCATAATCTGCTTATTCATCTGTTACACATCCTTCGGATGCAGATTTCACTGAGTTAATGTATTTTCTTAAGATTCCTTTTTGGGCCTTGTACGGAGGCTGTTCCCAGGCCTTTTTTCGGGCTTCCAATTCCTTATCATCCAATTTTACATCCAGGGTGTTATTGACGGCATCGATGCGGATGATGTCTCCGTTTTTGACCAATGCGAGTGGACCCCCTTCCTGAGATTCAGGCGTTATGTGACCTACTACGAATCCGTGAGAACCACCAGAGAATCGACCATCAGTAATGAGTGCTACCTCCTTTCCTAGACCGGCGCCCATTACAGCGCTGGTGGGTTTCAGCATTTCCGGCATGCCAGGAGCTCCTTTGGGCCCCGATTGTCTGATGACGATTACTTCTCCCTTTTGTACCTCTTCGCCTATGCCTCTGATAGCGTCAAATTCGTCCTCATAAATCCGAGCTGGCCCCTCAAATATTTCCCCTTCTTTGCCAGTGATCTTGGCCACTGCTCCTTCTGGTGCCAGATTACCATATAGAATCTGGAGATGGCCAGTTGGCTTGATGGGTTTTTGGATGGAGTGAATTACTTGTTGACCTTCTTTGAGCCCTGGTACGACTTCGAGGTTTTCACCGATGGTCTTACCAGTCACAGTAAGGCAGTCACCATGCAGATGACCTCCTTCTAGCAACATTTTCATAACCGCTGGCACACCACCTTGATCATGTAGATCCTGCATCAGGTATTTGCCGCTTGGTTTGAGGTCTGCAATGAATGGGGTTGTATCACTGATCTTTTGGAAATCATCAAGTGTCAGCTCGATATCAACAGACCTCGCGATTGCTAGTAAATGCAATACAGCATTTGTAGAACCACCGAGGAACATGACAATCTTGATCGCATTTTCAAAGGCTTTTCTGGTCATGATATCTCTTGGTTTGATATCAGCCTCCAGCAAATGCCTTATTGCTTTTCCAATCTCCAGCGTCTCACTTTGCTTCTGTCCACTTTCTGCGGGGTTTGAAGAACTAAAAGGTAAGCTCATGCCTAATGCCTCAATAGCAGAAGACATAGTATTGGCTGTGTACATGCCTCCACATGCTCCTGGCCCTGGGATTGAGTTTTGGATGATCCCTTTATAGTCTTCGTCGGAGATGGTTCCTGCTAGTTTTTGACCGTATGCCTCAAAAGCTGAAACGATGTTGAGATCTTCGCCTTTCCATTTACCTGGTCGGACTGTACCACCATAAACCATAATACCTGGGCGGTTGAGTCGGCCCATGGCCATAATGGCCCCAGGCATATTCTTGTCACAACCCACAACTGGAACAACCGCATCGTAAAATTGGGCATTGACTACTGTTTCTATGGAGTCAGCTATAATGTCTCTTGAGATCAGGGAATATTTCATGCCCACAGTACCGTTTGAGATGCCATCACTCACGCCAATCGTGTGAAAAATTAACCCGACTAGATCTGCTGCATTCACTCCCTTTTTTACCTGGTGTGCCAGTATGTTGAGATGCATATTGCAGGGATTACCCTCAAACCCAGTGCTGACAATACCTACTTGAGCTTTTTTCAGGTCTTCTTCGCTGAGACCTGTGGCATAAAGTTGCGCTTGCGATGCCGGCTGACTTGGGTCCTGCGTAATAGTCTTGCTGTATTTGTTAAGTTTTTGGCTCATGATTGCTTAGACGATGGTGAGTCCGTCATACTCACTGAATAATACTTTCTGTTGATATATGAAATGAATGTTGTAGCTGGCCGATTCTTCCCAGCTTTTGCCTTTCAAGGACTCCCCATTGACTGATACGATAGGGCTGATCTCAGATGCCGTCCCACAAAAAAATGCATAGTCCGCTGTTTCCAGATCTGCTGGACTGATGTCTGTTTCGACCACCCGAGTGCCTGTTTCTTTGGCGATTTGAAAAATAGTGGCTCGGGTAATTCCGGGAAGAATGGTACCTGTTTTTGGCGTATAAAGAACTTCATTCTTTTCGTAAAAGAAATTGCTGCCTGGTCCCTCAGCAACATTACCCTTGTGATCAAGTAAGAGTGCTTCATCGTAACCAAGTTGCTTAGCCTCGGAGGAGGCCATGACGGAAGAGGCATAGTTTCCGACGACTTTAGCATCGATAGGAAGTGCCTTTGGGTTGGGCTTTACATATGAGGATACCATTACATTGAGTGGTTCTGTGCCATGAAACTTAGCCCATTTCCATGCTCCCATGAAAAAGTGTGTCTCCGTTGTTGGCTCGAGTCTCATATTAGATCCACTGTATATTAATGGTCTGATGTATGCATTTTCCAGTTGGTTTCGCTCGACAAGTTCGTAGGCGAGGTTGACCAATTCGTCTACGGAGTACTCAAACTTCAACTTCATCTTGCGAGCTGACTCTTGTAATCTCTTAAAATGTGTTTGTGCCTGAAAAATATTGAACCCACCAGTGTTTTTATAAGCCCGAAGTCCATCCAATACCCCTGTGCCATAGTGCAGGGTTTGATCAAACAGATTGGCGTTAGCATCTTCTGCCTTCATCCACTGGCCGTCATGGAATACCGTCGTTTTCTTGTTGTAGTACATCTGTTTATGGCTATAAAAAAAGCGCCATCCTGTGGGATGGCGCTTTATCTTTATTTCTTCGTTTACAGATTCACCATCCCTGTTTTGCCTTACTGACAATCAGAACAATAATGGTGACCACTGTAATATGTGTATTCAAAAATTTCATAGTTTGATTCAAAAGTAGAATAATCATTTGTAAAAAGTATTCAACTTCAAACTATTTTTTTTCTAGTTAAGAAATTTTCAAAGAAAATGAGGTTTTGGGAGGGCAAATTAAGATTTTTTCAAAATCGGGAATGCTTATGATGTATTACCTAGACAAGCTGTGAATCATATACAGGGACTCTTCTCCCGATCATAATTGGGAGATTTATAAGTATGCCAAAGGATCACCGGATAACGAAAGTGATGAAAATAGAAAGCCGGAAAGTGTCGCTCTTAAAGCAAATACGATCCGGCTCTTCAGATATTATAATGAGAATGATTTAGGCCAGCACTTCTTTAACCTTTTCAGCGGCATCTTTGAGTTGAATAGCTGAGGTAACCTTGAGGCCTGATTCCTCAATAATTTGAGCGCCTTCTTCGGCATTAGTGCCTTGTAGTCTTACAATAATGGGAATATCGATGGTTCCAATTTTCTTATAAGCCTCTACAACTCCGTTAGCTACTCGGTCACATCGGACAATACCACCGAAGATATTGATTAAGATGGCTTTGACATTGGGGTCTTTAAGGATGATTCTGAAACCTGCCTCCACGGTTTCTGCATTGGCACCTCCACCTACGTCAAGGAAGTTGGCCGGTTCTCCACCGGATAGCTTGATCATATCCATAGTCGCCATGGCCAGTCCGGCACCATTTACCATACAACCGACGTTTCCATCAAGTTTCACATAGTTCAGGCCAGATTCACCTGCCTCGACTTCAGCTGGGTCTTCTTCTGCGATATCCCTTAGTTCAGCAATATCCTTATGACGGAAGAGCGCATTGTCATCGAGATTAACCTTGGAGTCGACCGCTAATATTTTATTGTCTGAAGTTTTGAGTACCGGGTTGATTTCGAAAAGTGATGCATCGATACTATCAAATGCTTTGTAAAGCGAGAAGATAAATTTGGTCATTTGCTTAAAGGCCTGACCTTCGAGACCAAGGGCAAAGGCTACTTTTCGTGCCTGAAATCCTTGAAGGCCTACTGCAGGATCAATCCACTCCTTTACAATCTTTTCTGGGCTCTCCTCCGCTACGGTCTCAATATCCATTCCCCCTTCGGTCGAAGCCATAATGACATTGGAGCCAGTAGCTCTATCTAAGAGGATGGAGAGGTAATATTCTTTTGGATCCGATTCTCCTGGGTAATAAACATCCTGGGCTATTAATACTTTACTCACTTTCTTGCCCTCCTCACCGGTTTGATGTGTGACAAGCGTTCCGCCTAAAATGGCTTCAGATTTCGGAGCGACCTCATCCAGATTCTTCGCTAACACGACACCATTCGATCCAGTTTCCTGGATTTTGCCTTTTCCACGGCCACCAGCGTGTATTTGAGCTTTGATCACATACCATTCGGTTCCGGTATCGGCGTTGAGTTTCTTAGCCGCTTCCAGTGCTTTTTCGGGTGTCTCAGCTACTATTCCTTCCTGGATAGTGACACCGTAACTCTTTAAAATCTCTTTCGCTTGGTACTCGTGGATATTCATTTCGGATTTTTTTGCGAATCTACTTGATCAATGCTGTTTTGTCAAATATTCGATTACAATTGACCGTCTATATTTGCGGCATGTTAGTCGCTAGAAATCTCCACAAGACCTATGGCCACCTCGAAGTGTTGCGAGGAATCGATCTGGAGATCCAAAGTGGCGAGATAGCTTCCATAGTTGGTGCCTCAGGAGCTGGTAAGAGCACCCTGCTGCATATTATGGGTACACTAGATAGACCTGATCGTGGTACGGTGCAACTGGGAGACAAGGATGTTTTCGCGCTGGAGTCAAGACAACTTGCGCAGTTTCGCAATCAGCACATGGGCTTTATATTTCAATTTCATAACCTCCTTCCCGAGTTTACCGCGCTAGAAAATGTATGTATCCCAGGATTTATAGGCAGTCGTGATGAAAAGTCGGTGAGACTTAAGGCGGAGGAGCTGCTTGGGATGCTAGGTTTAAACAGTAGATCTGGCCATAAGCCGTCGGAGTTGTCTGGAGGCGAGCAACAGCGAGTGTCAGTTGCAAGAGCCCTTATCAATAACCCAACTATTGTCTTTGCCGATGAACCAAGTGGAAACCTGGATTCTAAGAGTGCCCGTGAACTGCATGATTTGTTTTTTGCCTTGAGGAAGAAACTCAACCAGACCTTTGTCGTCGTAACTCATAACCAAGAGCTGGCGAACATGGCTGACCGAAAACTTGAAATTGTCGACGGTCAATTATCGTGATGACTTTCGATTTGACTTCAGGACAACTTTGATATGAGACTGTCCAAAGGAGTGCAATACATGTTGATGGCTACTTTCACCTTTACGTTGATGAAAGTGTTTGTCAAATCTATTAGTCATATTCCGGCAATAGAAATCATCCTTTTTCGCTCCATCATTTCTTTGGGGATCAGTATATTTTATCTCCAAAGACAAAAAGTGGCCTTTTTTGGGAATAACAAAAAGGTATTGATTGCACGGGGTATGTCAGGGGCTGCTGCACTCATTATCTATTTTTATCTGCTACAACAAATCCCTTTGGCGACAGCAGCCACTTTACAGTATTTGGCTCCCATTTTCACTGCAGTCCTGGGCATATTTATAGTCAAGGAGAAAGTTCATCCTGTCCAATGGATATTTTTCATGCTTTCTTTTGCCGGGGTAATGGTGGTTCAGGGTTTCGATACCAGAATATCTCTGACACACCTGGTGATGGGAGTGGCTACATCGCTATTTATGGGATTGGCTTATAATTTTATCAGGAAGCTTAAAAACACGGAGCATCCACTGGTGATCATCTTGTATTTTCCCTTGGTATTACTACCCATTGCCGCGATTTGGTCCGGCTACGTATGGGTACAGCCTATTGGGTGGGATTGGTTTCATTTGTTCATGGTAGGAATATGCACGCAAGTTGCACAGTATTTTATGACCAAGTCTTATCAATCGGACGAACTATCAAAGGTTTCTATCCTGAATTACATAGGTCTCATTTATGCTATCCTTTTTGGGTATTTTCTTTTTGACGAAACATTTAATTTGATGACTTATGTAGGAATGGGACTTGTGTTGATCGGCGTCATGCTCAATGTGATTTTCAAAAAGAAATGAGTCTATCAACTTTCAGGGTTTTTTATATTTGAAGCCTGATCAAATCGAATACCTAATCATTAGGCAAAAGCAAACATATCATGGGAAGAGCATTTGAATATCGGCGAGCAGCGAAAGAGAAACGTTGGGATAAAATGTCTAAGATCTTTCCGAAGCTGGCCAAAGCTATCCAGGTAGCTGCCAGGGAAGGTGGTCCTGATCCTGAAATGAATGGCAAGCTACGTACAGCTATCCAGAATGCCAAGGCTGAAAACATGCCGAAGGATAATATTGAAAATGCCATCAAACGAGCCACAGGTAAGGATGCCGAAGCTATCAACGAGGTAACCTTTGAGGGCAAGGGTCCTCATGGAGTGCTAGTCTTTGTGGAGTGTGCTACGGATAATAACAACCGGACAGTTTCCAATGTAAAGTCTTACTTCAGCAAGGCAGGAGGATCTTTTGTGCCGTCGGGTTCTTTGGAGTTTATGTTTTCCAGAAAGGCGGTTTTTGAGTTCGAGAAGACAGAGGAGATGGATCTGGAGGAAATGGAATTGGAATTGATCGATGGGGGATTAGAAGAGCTTGAGGAGAATGAAGGAACTGTTTATGCTTATGCCGACTATACCAATTTTGGTACGATGAGTAAAGTGCTGGAGGACTTGACTATTGAGGTGAAGAAAGCAAGCCTACAACGTATACCCACCACCCCGGTAGAGTACTCCGAAGAACAGATGGATGAGATAGAAAAGATGCTGGACAAAATAGAGGATGATGATGATGTCCAGGCTGTCTTCACCAATATTGCCTGATTTTTTCAAAGGTGCCTCTTAGGCTCAAAAGACAGAATACTAAAGTCTAAAACAAAAAAAAGACCGCTTAATGGCGGCCTTTCAAATCTTATCTTGGTCGTGTGAGTTATTTCACCGAGTCGACGTATTCCAGCAGCTCAACTACCTTAGTTGAATAGCCCCACTCATTGTCATACCAGCTTACTACTTTTACAAATGTTGGAGTTAGCTGAATACCAGCACCTGCATCGAAAATGGAAGTTCTTGCATCTCCCACAAAATCATTGGAAACTACAGCTTCGTCCGTGTAGCCCAAAATTCCTTTCATTTCTCCTTCTGATGCTGCTTTCATGGCAGCGCAGATCTCTTCGTAAGTTGTCTCTTTCTCCAGATTCACGGTAAGGTCCACCACGGACACATCTGGTGTAGGCACTCGGAAAGACATACCGGTAAGTTTACCATTTAGAGTAGGTATTACTTTTCCTACTGCCTTGGCCGCTCCGGTAGATGAAGGGATAATGTTTTGGTAGGCTCCACGTCCACCTCTCCAATCTTTCATGGAAGGACCGTCTACTGTTTTTTGCGTAGCAGTAGCTGCATGCACGGTAGTCATAAGGCCGTCCTTGATGCCAAATTTGTCATTTAGCACTTTAGCTACAGGTGCCAGGCAGTTTGTTGTACAAGATGCATTTGAAACATACTGCATATCACTTGAGTACGATTCGTGATTGACACCCATAACAAACATAGGTGTATCGTCCTTGGAAGGTGCCGACATGATCACTTTTTTTGCTCCAGCTTTGATATGTCCTTCGGCTTTTTCTTTTGTCAGGAAAAGACCTGTTGACTCCACAACATAATCGGCTCCTATATCGGACCATTTCAGATTAGCCGGATCTCTTTCAGAAGTTACCCTGATAGTATTGCCATTGACAATCAACTGTCCATTTTCTACTTTGACCTCGCCATTGAATCTGCCGTGTGTCGAGTCATATTTGAGCATATATGCCATATAATCCACATCGACCAGGTCATTGATGCCCACGACTTCAATATTTGGTTTATCAACCGCTACGCGAAATACCAGGCGTCCGATCCTACCAAATCCATTAATTCCTAACTTGATTTTCTCCATTTTAAATCAGGGTTTGACTGAAAAATTAAGTTGCAAATGTATAACTAGATTTCACCTAAACAAATTCCAATTTCTAGCTGTTTTCACCAGTATTTCGTATTTTCCAAATTTTTTGAGAAATGATAACGATTGTAACAAACTAAATAGTAGTCTGATCGTTAATAGCTACACCAAAACCACTAAGATATGTTGACATTTATTCGCCCTATCGATAGTCACTTTGCTGACGAAATTGAGAAAAGAATGGAGTTCTTAGTTCTAGGATGTCAAATCATACGAGAAAATATCTTGCAATCATGCTATTTGGTTGATAGTGGGCATGTGATGGAAGGCGATGCCATCAATCGGTTTTTGGATGCTGCTTGTCGTGAAAAGCCAGTAGGCGGTATTGGAGCTAGTGAGCTTTGATATCCATTGAAAAAATCCATCTGTTTTTTGAGTCAAAATTTGTAATTGTTCACATTACATCTATTTTTGCAACTCCAAAAAAATCTGAGTTGCAGATTTACAGATATTTTGGTCCCTTCGTCTAGGGGTTAGGACGCCAGGTTTTCATCCTGGTAACAGGGGTTCGATTCCCCTAGGGACTACTTAAACAATTTCTCAAAAGGGATAAGTAAGTGATAAAAACTTCTTATCCCTTTTTTTATTTTACTCCTTCACTGTCTCAGCTTTTGAGAGAAAGGTTGAATCATTCTTCGCAGCAAAAGAGTTTTTAGAAAATAATTGAATCCCCAGTCGCGGCTCTAGCTAGCAAGGCTACCATGGGAGGTGTCCAATTCACCGGTTTTTTTTGATTTGGCGAGTTGCCAGTCACGGCTTTTCTCTTTCTTAAGGCCAGAGAATAATCAAATCTATGAGCGCTGATCGTTACACTATTCTTTTAACATATTTCTTATTCAGCTTTCAATTCAGCTTTGCACAGCCCCATTTTCCATCAAAAGGTGCTGACGAGAAAACACCCTCAAAATCTCAATATTTCAGTTGGATTAACCATACAAACGAGGGAGCAAGTGAATCGCAGACCCTGGCTAACCTTGATTTTTTCAAATGGTTAGCCGATACGTATGGCATGTCTCTTGACCTTTATGCTTTTGACGCTGGTACGATCGACGGACGGAATTTTTACGGTAAGATTAACTCTGGTCGATTTCGTCAACAGTTTCCTAATGGACTTGATAGCATAAATCGCATAGCCAATAATCTTGGAATAAGACTGGGAATATGGGCGGGTCCGGATGGCTTTGGACATACGCCGCAGGATGAGTCAAGCAGAAAAGAGCTGATGGTGTCATTTTGCCGAGACTATAATTTTGGTTTGTTCAAATTCGATGGTGTATGTGGCTATCTGAGACCAGATAGGCAATCGACTTTTACAGAGATGATCAAGTCTTGCAAGTATTACGCACCGGATTTAATCATTCTAAATCATAGATTGGATTTAGGAACCGAAGGTAATAAGCTCATGACCACTTCCTTGCTGGGAGGGCGAGAAACATACATTGACGTGCATATGTCGAATGAAATTACAGCTACGCATCATCGGGTGGGTGCTCTGGGCCGATCAACTACACCAAACCTGACGCGGCTAACAGAAGATCATGGCGTGTGTCTCTCCTCTTGTTTAGATTTCTGGGAGGATGATTTGGTACTACAAGCATTCAACAGGAATCTAATTCTAGCCCCTCAGATCTATGGCAACCCTTGGCTGCTTTCGGACGAGGAGCTTCCGCGACTTGCGAGGTTATTCAACCTTCATGATCAGTACAATGCCATTCTGGTTGATGGTATGGCGCTCGAAGAGACACGATACGGTAGCGGCGGTGTGAGTAGAGGTCATTCACGGACTAGGATAGTTACGTTGAGAAACCTTACCTGGAACGCAAAAACAATTGCTTTGGAACTCAACGAAAGTTTGGGACTTATGGATAATGGGAAGCCTGTCATCATTCATCAATACCATCCTTCTGAAAGATTTTTGGGTCGTTTTGTCTATGGGAGCGAACCGTCCATAGTGGTAGATCCCTTTCGATCTGCTTTGTTCAAAGTGACTAATGAAGAAATGCGAAATGACGAGGTGGTTATTTCGGGCACCGATTACGAGATAATCATTGATAATGACCTCATGACAGAAATCAATCTCCTGGGCCTTCCGGGAGAAACTAAAAAGATCAAATTTGAGAATGGCTTTGAAAACCATAGAGACATGACAATTGGTGGTACTCATATACGAGCTCAGGCAGCTGACGAGATCGAAATTCGTTTTCCAGGTCAAAAGCTTAAAAATGACGTTCACCGTCTAATTGGAGACATGCAGGAGATCGAAATACCAGAGGACGCCTTCTCACTATACGAAGCTACTCAATTTGCTGCTGACAACAATTCGCTAGAAGCTCGTTCGCTTTCTCGATCTGGCCATACGCATATCCCTCAGGTAAAACAGGCTCGAGAAGCTTTCTTTGGCCAAAAGACCTTTGTCGACAGAGAAACATGGGACAGATACATGTTTGACGGGGATTTTTCTACTCAATTTTCTATTTCCATGAGGTACGAGACCTTTGATCCAATGGCTTCGTCGTTTAGGATCAATTTTGGCAAAAAGACCGCTATAGACTCGCTCAAGATCTACTTACCTGACACGTATAGCTTGCAACCTTACAATTTGCAAGAAGGGGAATACATTAATGTTTCAACAGATTTAGTGCAATGGAGCCCTGTCAAGTTTATAACAGACTCTACTATTACGATCAGATTTCCCGAAGGTGAGCCTATTCAATATTTGACCTTCCCATTTTCTTTTTTGAGAGTGAGTGAGATCGTAGGATATCATGATGGACGAGAAGTCGAACCAGATGGCTGGACAGGTTCTAACTTGCAAAGACCTTACGTATACGACTGGCATTGGGACAAGCAAAGACATTATTATGCCAGGCGAGCCTGGAAGTTGGAATTTGAGATGGAGGAGTTGCCAGATAACAGTTATCTATGTGTGGCAATCAACGGCACACACGGGGTGGAGGGAGCAATGGCAGCACTGAAAATGAATGGTAAGTATCTGGGAAGCCCAGATAGAAGCCCATCTTTTCGTAGTAACACCTGGGAATACAAAGTAATTGAAACAGATAAAAACTATACCTACTATTTCCCTTTGTCAGCGAATATGGTCGACAAGAGGATCGAAGCTTATGTACTCGCCTTTTTCGAAGAGCATTTAGACTTAGATCCGCAGGTATGGATTTCCTCCTATCCCCACTCTTTTAAAAAAGTAAAACTGGTTTTGTCAAAAAAGTAAAGGATTACGATTCTCCAATCAGATGGCGCTTTTAATACAATTTAAGTTTTGATGTACGAGGGCTTTGGGAGGTGATTTGTACGAAGATGGTGCAGGTTTGAGTCAACGCATAAAAAATCAAAGAGTGGTCTTATTGAGGGCGTCTTGTTAGATTGCTATTTGATTTAGCAAATTTTCAGTAGGTTGTGATAGAAAAAGAGATATGGGACAAGCTTAAGTCTGGCAGGATTGAGGCACTTGAGGAAATCTATAATATATATTTTGACTCGCTGTATTCCTACGCTTTAAAGCTCACGCTTGATCCATCGAAATCTCAAGATGCCATCCATGATCTTTTTGTCGATTTGTGGAAGTATAGCACCAAGTTATCAGATACCACTTCTATTCGATTTTATCTATTGAGGGCGCTCAGACGCAAAATTCATAGCAATCAAACCACATCTGATCGGATTGATTTAGACGACTATCGAAAAGAAAACCCAACAGAGCAATCATCTCATGAGTCAGGTATAATCAAAGAAGAGTCGAAGAGGCAACAGAGCCTGTATCTGCAGCAATCAATGGATAAGCTATCTGAGCGTCAGAAGGAGGCAGTTCATCTAAAGTTTTTCGGAGAACTGACTTATGCTGAAATAGCAGACATCATGGAGGTAAACGAGCAATCGGCTAGAAACTTGGTCAACCGTGGACTTGACTATTTGAGAAAGTTGATGATAAGCGTAATCATGATGGTGACCTTAATAATTCTTTAATAAAATATCAGTTGGGTTGAGTTATTACCCGACCCTACTCTCTTTATACCTAATACAAAAGCTTTATGAGTACAATGAAGGACTTTGAAGGATTCTCCGATATTGATTTCGCCTCGAACGATGAGTTCATCGAGTGGGTCAAGCGAGGTTCTGAAGATCAGGAAAACGATCTTAAGTGGAAGAATTGGATTTCCGACCATCCGAGTAAAATGGAAGTGATTGAGAGGGCCAGAGGGATCGTTCTTTCAGTACTTAGCGAAGACCCAGGAAATCATGCTTTGGTCAAATCCGCCGTATGGTCGCGGATTCATGATACGATAGAAGAGCCAGGCAATCTTTCCAAGAATAAGCGCACGAAGCTGTGGTTGCCGATTGCTGCTTCTATTACGATTGTCATGTGCATCGGTGTTCTTTTCTTTATCAATCGAGGAGATGTTTTTGATCGAAGCCAAGATTTAGCAGTGAGTAACATACATGTCAACGATACTCATAAAAACAAGACATTCGTCTTGCCAGATGGCTCTTCAGTCATTCTATATCCAAACTCCAGTATTCAACTGCTATCTAAGTATGGTCAAAAAGAACGAGGTGTGAAGTTGAGCGGAAAAGGTTATTTCGAAGTAGTTAAAGATCCGAAAATACAATTTGTGGTAGAGACAGAGCACTTGATGACAAGAGTTCTTGGAACTAGCTTCTTGATATCAAGCTACTTGGGAGAAAACCATTCTGTAGAAGTCAACACAGGTAAAGTCTCTGTGCATGGTACTTCAAGCCCGAAAAAGTCGATGGTGCTGCTTACTCCGAAAGAAAAAGTAGAATACAATACAGAAACAGGTGAGCTCTTGAAAAAAGAAGACGAAGAGCTAGTAATCAGTAAAGCTTACGATGATGAATTTGTTTTCCGGTCTACTCCTTTACGAGAAGTGTTTGAAAGAATCAGTCTCACCTATGGTTTCAAAATTGATACTGCAGATGCCCGGATAGGAGAGTGTCAATTGAATGCTTCACTAACAGGTATTCCCTTAGAAGATAAACTGAGGCTGATCTGTAAAGCCTCTAACCTAGAATATGAAATAGACGAGCGTACAATCCGATTAGAGGGGCAAGGTTGTGAGTAACATGGCTTCTTAGCCGTGAATCTTTCCACTTATTTGGTTGTGCTAGTAAATTTTTTGATGATGACTAATAAGAAAGGATTGAAGTATGTGGGCTATCCAGGCAAAAGACTTTTATCTGTTGTTTTGTTAAGCTACTTTTTCGCCCTACACTGCTCAATTGCCGCCGCAAATGGCACTCAAGGGCCCCTGCACAATGTAAACTTACGTCTTGAGTCAGCCACGTTTAGCGTTTTGATAGAAGAGCTGGAAAAGAGCTCAAGAATGAAAATATTATACGTTTCAGGCTTGGTGAATGAAGATCAGCTTTTCGATGTGGACTACAAGAATGAATCATTGGGTAAAGTCTTGGAGGAAATCCTTACTCCATTGAACTTGACCTATGAATTTGACAGCGAATTCGTTATCATAAAAAAGGCAACAGAAGAAAAAGTAAAGGCACAGGAAAAAAAAAATAACTTCGAAAAATCGGACATACGGGGCAAAGTGATTGATGAGAAATCTGAGCCTCTTCTGGGGGTCTCGGTCTACATCAAAGGGACATCTTCAGGTACGATCACAGACATTTCCGGCGACTTTTTTATTGATGGGCTCAGCGAAAAAGACACCCTGGTTTTCTCTATGGTAGGTTTTGTCTCCCGGCAAATCCTGTATCGTGACATTTCAAGCCAAGGAAACGTTACCGTCATCCTGAAGGAGGATGTCGAAATGCTGGGTACCGTAGTAGTGGTGGGTTATGGGACAACAAAAAAAGCCGATCTGATCGGCGCTATCTCCACCATAGATGTAGTAGAATTAAAAACCACACCGGTATCCAATTTTGATGCAGCATTACAAGGTATGTCATCAGGAGTGTCAGTACTGTCTCAAAGTGGTAAACCAGGAGCACCTACGGCGATTCGCATTCGAGGAGCTAATTCGATTAACTTACCGACAGATCCACTTTGGGTGGTAGATGGTCTGCCCATTTTTAGCACTCCCGTCGAAGGTGGAAGTAGCCTAAACCCTATTGCTACCTTAAACCCTGGAGATATCGAAAGTTTGAGCGTATTGAAAGACGCCGCCGCCACAGCCATATATGGTTCCCGAGCATCTAACGGTGTGATTTTGGTAAATACCAAAAAGGGGATCAAAGGAGAAAGTACACTTAATCTGAGTTACAATACTGGAGTCACCGACTTTACCCGGACTATGGACGATGTAGGGTATGTCAACGCTGACGAGTGGTTTGAAGTAATGGACATCGCAAATGCCAACTCGGGGCTGGGCCCTTTCAATTTAAATGATTACTATCGCGATTCTCCGAATAGCCAATCGATAGATCGTATCGATCGTAGCATCGTGAGAGTGAGAGATATTGATACAGATTGGTTTGATGAAGCATTTAGTCGGGGATCATTTCAACAACTCAATGTCTCCTCTTCCAGAGGATTTGATAAAGGATCTTTTTATTTCTCTTTTAACTACAGAAATGACAAAGGAGTGCTGGCAAACAATGAGCTGGAGCGTATCTCATTTCGAGCCAATGTGACTTCTCAAATAGCCCAAAACCTAACACTCGATACCAGGTTGTTTTTCTCTTATGTAGATTTAGAAGATAGAGGAGATAATCTAACTACCATCACCAAGTTTTCTCTACCATGGATGCCAGTCCGCAATCCAAACAACCCCGAGCTTTACTTTCTACCCTACACCGGTGCGAACATTATCGCTCAAAATGATCCAAACGAGCGCCTCAACAATACCAAGACTTACCGCGGTTTGCTCAACTTTTCTTTGAAGTACGATTTTCCCGAGATCAAGGGACTCTCTCTGCAATCTACTGGCGCTGTTGATTTTCTTCAAAGCAACAGAACCACCTTTGCCAGCAGAAACATTAACTTAAACAACGCTGGAGACCCCAGCTCGATTGCCTCAGAGGGATCTGTAACACCACTCAGTATCAACTATAATACCTATGCGACCTATGTCAAGGACTATGACAAGCATAGCCTGACCTTTACACTCGGTGGTGAAGGTTTCAGAACCTCCACTTATACCCGAAACGTATCTGCGCAAGGGGTACCAGGAACTATACAGGAATTGGGTAAAGGAGGTCTGGTGACAGGATTTCAGGGGGAATTGATCAATGAAAGATATCTGGGTAGTTTTTTTGGTAGGATCAACTACAACTATGGTAATAAGTACCTTCTTGGCTTTAGTGGCAGAAGAGACGGTAGTTCGGTACTCCCACGAAAAAATAGGTGGCAAAATTTTTATGCAGTAGCGTTGGGCTGGGTGCTTTCGGAGGAGGCTTTTCTCAATACGCTACCTTCCTCAGTATTTTTAAAGCTTCGGGGTAGTTATGGCCAAGTAGGGAATCAAGGTATTCCTGCCAATCAGGATGCACCATTGTATTTTCAGGAGGCTGCATACGGGTCTCGACAAATATCTGGTTCAGGTACGCTTCGGGCCAACATTGTGAACCAGAACATTACCTGGGAAGTGACAAACAGCTTGGATGTAGCACTTGATTTTGGTTTGATGCATGACCGAATCAACGGGTCAATAGGTTATTACTACAGAAACGTTGACAACTTATTTCTGGATGTACGGTTGCCATCTTCTGCTGGTATCGCACCCGTAGAAGTGAATGATGCTCAGGTCATAAGGTTTTTGAATGATAACGAAAACATAGGCCCAAATACCAATAATGTTTTGACCAATATCGGTGAATTGACCAATGATGGATTTGAATTTGACCTTAATACAGTAAACATCGATAATGGAAGACTTCGATGGACGACCAATTTTAATATCAGCTTTGTAGACAATAAGGTCAAGTCTTTGTCGCCCGAGCTTAATACCGGTATTGGTCTGACCAACGAATACTCGGTGAATACAGTCGGTAACAGACGGTTTGTTTGGTATCTCGCAGACTACGCCGGAGTAGATAGTGATACAGGTATACCCTACATCTATGCTCGTGATCAGGAAGAATTTTTGGAAACGGGCCGTACTGTGCGACTGCAAACAGAAGCTGGGGCAGATAGTCTGATCCTGGCAAATGTTGAAAACATACCTTTAAATCTATTTGTCCAAGGAGATAAATCCTCCGATCCAACCTACTATGGAGGGATTACCAATAAGTTTGAATACCTCGGTTTTGATTTCAGCTTTATGCTAGCTTTTTCCGGGGGAAACTACATTCTAGATTATGACAGGCAGATAGCAGTGTATGCAAATTCCACCCGTACGTTGCTGAAGGAAGCACTTACTGACTCGTGGAAACAACCAGGAGATGATGCGAAGTATCCAAAACTGGTAGTAGACGGCATTCAAACACTTAACGGTGAAAGTTTGGGGACCTTCAATGACGAAAATGTATACCATAATCGCGAACTGTATAAAGCGGATTTTATTCGGTTGCGAAACATAACATTGGGCTACACGCTAAAGCCAGCACTCGCAAAACGACTCCGGATGAAATCTTTGCGTGTTTATGCCGGTGCTAACAACCTTTTCACCTGGACAGATTATCCAGGGTTTGATCCTGAGGGGACCCCAACAGCGGGATCACAAATCATCCGTAACAATACCCAAATTCCTCAGCTAAAGACCTACATGGCGGGAATTGATATTCAGTTTTAAAGCCTAGCGAAATGAGAGCACAGAAGAAAAGCAGAAATGGGATCATAGGAATATTCTTAATGGGCGCATTATTAGTCATGTCTTGTGAGGACTCGTTTGAGTTGGAGAGTCCACCTGAGAACCCATGGACCACTGTAGAAGAGTTTGAAAGGTCCATAATAGGGGCATACGGAGTACTGTTTGCCAGTGGGCATTTCCGCCAAGCTTACAGCGACTACGCTGCCACGATGACTAGTCTGGGTGATGACATCACTATTGCCAATGATATCAAGTGGGGCTATTTGAGGCTCACTCCCGGTGCACCTACTCGGACCGAGCTCACTGATAGGAGCATATGGCTCATGTATCGAGGGATAGGCACTATCAATGATGCTCTAGATTTCGTAGAAGAAAAGGGTGGCAACCCTTATCCGGAGCTTACTGCGGAGGATAAGCAAAACTCGCTAGATCGTATCCTTGCTGAGCATCATTTTCTCAGAGGTTTTTGTTACTATATGCTGCAAACGATGTTTGGGGAAACCATAGTGCCCGGTGGCGCAAATGATCAGCGCCGACTACCCCTGGTTACTTCTTTTGCATCAAGTGCCGATGAAGCGATCAACCCACCGATAGCCACCACCCAGCAGATGTGGGATTTTATTCGGGATGAGCTGTTGCTGGCTAAGGAAGGGTTGCCAGAACAATTCGACGGAAGTATCCATGATGCTTCATATGAAATACGGGCCAATAAGTACGCCGCTTCTGCGATGCTTATGCGTACGTACTTCCAGCGAGGAGAATATGATTTAGCCGAACAAGAAGCTGATTTTCTGATCAGTAGTGGCCAATTTGATTTGAGCGAGGAGCCTATAGAGGCGTTCAACAAAAGCAACTTTGCGGAAAGAGGTCGAGAGACAATCTTCTACCTAGCCTACTCTGATGAAACATTATTTCCCCCACATCACTTGGCTATTCTCAACGCTACTTTTGACGGAGGACCTTGTGAGTTCAACGAAACCCGCATGGCGGAAACCACGCTCACCAGACTCAACTGGATGGACGAGCCAGGCGTAGACACTGAGTTCAATATGGAAGCCCTAAGAGATAAGCGCTTTCAACAACTCATGCTAGTAAGGGGACCCAACAACTCTCCGAGCGGATTGTATGTGCAGACCGAAAATAGGGAACCTATCCTTGGTGAGGTGACTTTATGGCCTTGGAAATATTATAGAGGTCCAAAAGAGGATTTCACCAATGTGCCTGTTATTCGCTTAGCCGAAGTCTACCTCACCAGATCCATTATCAGATTCAACGACGGCGACCTCCAAGGGGCTGCGGATGATCTAAATATCGTGGCTGAGAGAGCTTGGGACCAAGACATAGCTGGCGAGCCTTACACACCTGTAAATGCTGGAGATATTACTGCGCAGCGGATTCACGACGAAAGACTCATCGAACTCTTCAATGAAGCAGATCGACTCAATTACCTCCGAGGTTTGAAAATAGCTATTCCCAGAGGCGATCGTGGTGAGGGAACAGACCCTTACGACAGCGATATCTTCTATTGGCCTATCCCGGAGTCAGAGTTGATCTTCAATGACAACATTGATTGATGCGAAATATCTCATCACATCCATTGGTGCTCTTTTTAGGTCTCATCACATTTGCATGCAATGAAGATGACACTGTATTTATCAGAGATATCAGCCAACTGGAAATAAGATTGAATGATCCAGTGGACAATACCGTAGATGTCAGTACTTCTACGACATTTTCATGGGATACCCTAGGTATTGGAGTGCGATACAAGCTGGTGGTAGGAGTAACGCCCACATTCGATAGCGAACCTGTTTTGGAAATCGAGAACATACAGGACTCTATATACACAGCGGAACTGGACTACGGTACCAGATATTATTGGAGACTGGTGGCTAGCAATAATGTAGACGAACAACTAGAAAGCGAAATTCGAAGTTTCCGAACGGCATTTGCTGCGCCTTCACCTTCGCCAAATACAAGTACCTACTATGTTTCTCCCTCAGGCATGGACGAACCCGATGCTGGAACTGAGGCTAAACCTTTTAAGACGCTTTTCTATGCGAGTAAGATGGTTCCTCATGGTGAGGGGGATGTTATACAGTTAGCTACAGGGATCTATCAAGAGATCGAAGAAATTCGTATTCCACTGGGTGTAAGTGTAGTTGGTCAGGGAGTAGAAAGCACTATTCTTCGAGCTGGAGCTCTAGAGACCTTTTCAGAGGAGGATTTCAATGATGTCCGGTTCAAAAGCAGCCCAAGGGGATCGTTGATCCAGCTAGTCTCCGAATTTAGATCGGAAACCGGCGACTTGATACCTCCTGCTGACGGCAACCAGCAATTAAGTGGATTCTCCATTGATGGTTCGGATAAAACACTAAAAGCAGCCATTTGGATACAGAATCGTAATCATGTAACACTACAGAATATACAGATCAAGGATTGCGCACAGAGAGGCATAGTCGTATCCAGAGGAACCAACAGCAATACAAGCTCGGCTTTCATAAAAGGATTGACTATCTCACATGTGAAAATTGAAAACAGCGCGGTGGACCTACAGGACGAAACCCTCGGCAATTTATGTCTTGGAGGTCTAGATGGGGCAAAAGTGCACGATGTGCAGATTGAAGATGACCAAGGTTATGGTATTAAGTTTATCTTCAGAGGTTATTTTGTTCGTTGCGAATTCTTTGATATCAAAACTCAATTAAATGAATTCGATGCCAAATGGACTGAAGACGCGGCAATCGAACTATGGAATCTAGGCCCCGGAAATAGAGTTTACAATGTCGAATCCAATACATGGCATTCCTACATCAATGATCCCGGCATATACACCGCAAGAGGTGCATCCAATAACCTGGAGATGTTCAACCTTCGGGTAATAGATCAGGATGGCAACAATACAGACCGAGGTATCGAAATGGCCGTGCCACATTCAGAACTTGCTGATAGCTACATCCAAGACAAAGGGTTTGGGGTAGCGATATGGGAGACCGCAAGACAAAACCTGACGATTAGGAACAGTATTTTTTACAACACCACTTTCAAAAACAACTTCACAGGAGGCACGGCAATTTTCATTGCCAATAGCAAACCATGGGATTATGATGATATCCGCATCATCAACAATGTATTTGAAAGGCATAATTATGGTGTGCGGGTGCAAGGAGAGCGGGTACTTGACGTACTGGTCCGAAACAATCTTTTTGTGGATATCCGAACAAAAGATGTAGATAATTCGGTCTTTCAAGCACGGGTTGGTGTATCACATAATTTCAAAGCATCTACCGAAGACAGCTTGGCCTGGGTCTTGGATGGAGTTTCGGCGGCAGACAATCTATTTGGCGATCCCATGATCGAGTCCGCAGGAGATCGATGGGAATCCTACTATAAGCCCCAAGCAGGGAGTCCATTGATAGATGCTGGCATTGACGTAGGGATACCTTTTCAAGGTGATGCCCCTGATATTGGCGCCTATGAAGTCAATGTTGTAGGTGATTATCAACCCTGAAGTTTTGGGATCATCTGCTTTTCGAGCAGAGCGATTTTTGAAAATCAATTGAGACACTTGTGAAGTACAGTAAGCTTCTTTTTATCATCATCGTTGCAGCCTCCTGTCAGGCCGGGCTAGATAGCTCTAATCAATCGTCCTCCAAAGTAAGTGAGCTACTAAGAAACATGACCTGGAACGAAAAAATAGGTCAGTTATCGATGAGCTATGTTCCAGAACTCAATAGCGATGTCATTGCTGAAATAAAATCTGGGAAAATAGGAGCAATCCTAAATGGTAGAACTTCATTCTACTCAAGAGTCATGAGAGATAGTATGCAACGAATAGCTGTCGAAAGCTCTCGGCTAGGCATTCCTATTCTTTTTGGACATGATGTGATACATGGCTTTCGGACAATCTTCCCAATTAGTCTGGGGCAGAGTTGTAGTTGGGATATTGACCTGATCCGAAATGCCGCTGAGGTTGCGGCTAGCGAGGCAAGTAGTTATGGAGTAAACTGGGCCTTTTCTCCGATGGTAGACGTATCCCGGGATCCGAGGTGGGGACGTATAGCCGAAAGCTATGGTGAAGACCCTTATTTAAATAGCGTTTTTGGGGCAGCTGTAGTCAGTGGCTATCAAGGTGAACAACTTGACTCATTATCGTTTTTGGCAGCATGTATGAAACACTATGTGGGCTATGGAGCCGCCGAGGGCGGCAGGGATTATGATTATACGGAGATTTCCGAACGCACACTAAGTGAAGTGTATCTACCACCGTTTAAAGCTGGCTTGGATGCCGGTGCTCAGTCGATTATGAGCGCCTTCAATGACATTAGTGGTATCCCGGCTACTAGTAACACGCATACCGTACGGGACAAACTAAAAAATGAGTGGAATTTTGGTGGAGTTGTTTTGAGCGACTGGGATGCCATTGCGCAGTTGAGACATCATGGGGTAGCAGTAAGTGATAAGGACGCAGCTGTTGCAGCAATCAAGGCTGGAGTGGACATGGAGATGAAGACCAAGACATATTTCGAGCTAGATTCCTTGAACCTAAATCATAAAACGTGGGTCGATGAGTCTGTCGAGCGTCTTTTGATGTTTAAGGAAAAAATCGGCCTCTTTGACCAACCATATGCTGCTACGAAGTATCAGCTTACCCCAGATACGCTTTCTCGGTTCTTGGCCCGGAAGATAGCTAGAGAGAGTATGGTTATGCTTAAAAATGACCGAAAAACATTACCTCTCCAAGGGTGTGAAAGTATCGCAGTTGTTGGCCCCTTTTCTGAAGAGAAAGAGCTGATGGGTTGGTGGAAATCACTTGGTGACACTCGAGATGTCATCACTCCTTATCAGGGTCTTGACCGTTTGGCACTCTCCAAAATCAATGTGACAAAAAAGATTACGAATTTCACGGATTTGATCGTGGCTTGTGTGGGTGAGTCGCAAGATTGGTTTGGGGAGAACAATAATAGAGCTTTCTTAGACCTGCCTGGTGAGCAAGAGGAATGGGTCAAATCTCTGAAAAAATATGGTAAACCCATCGTGCTGATCATCTTTAATGGCAGGCCGTTGAGTTTGACCAATATCATAGATGATGTCAACTCTATACTCATTGCCTGGCATCCAGGGATAGAGGCTGGGAATGCGTTGGCTGACTTGCTTTATGGATTTCATAGCCCATCAGGAAAACTGACTACCACCTGGCCAAGGTCAGTTGGTCAAGTTCCGCTCTATTATAATCGACGTACTTCAGGACGACCTGATCAGATTTCTTATAAAGACGAATTGATCACACCACTTTTCCCATTCGGATTTGGCTTAAGTTATTCATCCTTCGAATATGATGTGCCTGAAGGAGAATTCGTCGAGAGTCATCCCAGGATCACAATAGATGTGACCAATCAAGGTCAAACAAAGGCGAGTGAAATCGTACAGTTATATAGAAAAAGAGCCGATAATATAGAGACGTTTCCCAGGCTGTCTTTGATCGGGTTCGACAAAAAGCTAATAGCACCGGATGAAATCAAGACCTTTATTTTCCAGGTTGCTGACCATCAGCCAAGAGATCGTTATTTCTGTGGGAGCTCATCGGCAGATCTTGTTGAGGTGGGTATCTAAGTATCCATTAGCGTACTAAAAGTAATTATTTCAATCACCAAGTGAGTTAAATCGATTGGATTTCCCTTTTTTAAAAAAATGAATGGCAATTCTAAAAATTTTTAAAAATGAGAAAAGCAATTAACAACCTATGGGCTTTTGGGCTCATCGCTTTAACTACCCTAATAACGATTTCGTGTGGAGATGACGAAGATCCATTTATTGACCCAACAGTGGCATTCACCACTTCCATTGCGGACCTGACCGTAACTTTCACCAACAATACTTTAGAAGCAGCTACCGCCGATTATTCATGGGATTTCGGAGATGGTACCGGTACTTCTACCGAGATTTCGCCAGTCTATACTTATGCCGATTACGGAGAGTATACTGTCACGTTGACTGTCAATAAAGAAGGTCAAACATTTCAGGAGAGCGAAACCATCCAAGTGCTAGATGTATGTGATCTGAGAACTCCCGATTCCGAAAACCTGATAGTAGGTGGACAATTTGAAGGATGTGATGCTGAATCTTGGATGGCGATAGTTTCTAACGCAGGCGGAGCCGAAGGTACTCATGGACCTGCAAAATGGGAATTTGGTTATACTGACTACGCACCGGCAGACGGTGACGGCGGTGCATTGTACATATATCCTGATAATGATGAATCTGATGTGGATGAGGCAACAATGCTATATCAGCGTATCGAGGTTGTCGAGGAAGGCCAATACCAGATAAGCGGCCTGATGAAGGCTTCAGGAAGCCAAAATATGAACGGCTATTTTTTCCAAATATATGTAGGCCAAACCGAGCCTGTCAACAACATGGATTATGACGATAACTATGTGTCTGGAATTGTGGATTTTACGGATTTTGCTTTTGGAGAGGATCTCCCTCCGACAGACGGACCTATGGTACACACCTACTCACCTCCCGCTACCAACTCTGACTCTCTCGGCAAGTTTAATATGGATGTTGGCACGTACTATGTCGGCATTAAGTTTGGAAAGGGCACCAATCCTGCTTTTGACTTAGGGATCGCCA
>JAHCMJ010000261.1 GCA_019192485.1 Cyclobacteriaceae bacterium HetDA_MAG_MS6
GCAGGAGTTGCATCAAAAAGTCCCAGTTGACTTTTTTGGGCTGTCTTCTGAGCAGCTGTTTCTCCAAAAAGTCTCTTGGAAATGGTTCGGAATTCCAACTCGTCCAGCAGCGGCACGAGCACATCTTCATTTGGTTCGGTATATTTCAGCGCTCGCTCATCAAAATCTACGGGCGAATCAATCTTGATAGTGGCTAGTTCTTTGGAGAATATACCTTGCTCCCCAAACTCTTGGATTTTCTTTTGAAGACTCCCTTTTAACTGGTCTACATGAGCGACAATTTGCTCAACTGAGCCAAATTCCTTAAGGAGTTTGGAGGCCGTTTTATCACCGACACCAGGGACACCTGGGATGTTGTCAACGGAGTCTCCTTTGAGCCCGAGGATATCTCGCACTTGATCTACCTGCTCAATATCAAACTTTTTCAATACCTCTGGGATACCCAAAACTTCAACAGAATTACCCATGTAGGCAGGTTTGTACAGGAACACTTGTTCCTCAACCAGTTGAGCAAAATCCTTGTCAGGAGTCATCATAAACACCGTAAATCCCTCCTTGGAGGCTTTCTTGGCAATGGTGCCGATCAGGTCGTCCGCTTCATAACCATCGACTTCGAGGATAGGGATGTTAAACCCCTGGATAAGCTGCTTGATATAGGGTATTGCAATTTGTATTTCTTCAGGCTGGCTTTGACGAGTAGCTTTATACTCCTTGAAATTTTCATGACGGAACGTAGGCGCCTCGGTATCAAAAGCCACAGCGATGTGGGAGGGGCTTTCTTTGGTGATAATCTCAAGTAAAGAGTTAGTAAAGCCCATAATGGCTCCCGTATTGATACCCTTGGAATTCATGATTGGATTTTTGCTCAGGGCGAAGTGTGCCCTGTAAATGAGGGCCATAGCGTCTAGTAGAAACAGCGTCTTTTTACTCATGCGAGTAAAGGTAATATATCAGGTTTAGCCTGGGTATTGGAGAGTGAGCGGATTTCCAAAAAGGGTGAAAGTCATCTTTGTCTTGACGGGGTATATCAAAGTGTGACTAAACGCTGTACTTGTGAGCGACTAAGTCATGTAGGACATTGCCGTCTAAAGATACCCAATCTCCTTTGCCTTGGAGGACGGGGCTACAAACTGCTAAGGATCGTTACTCTGACTTCAAGACGCTCTCAAGAACGCTATAATATCTATTAGCAATAAACTTTGCGCCGGCTTCATTGTAATGAACATCGTCTGCGAGAAGTGAGTCATTAAAACCTGTAAACATGTCTACTGTCAATACTTGTGAAGCAGAAGTAGTTTGTTCACTCGCAATTGTCCTTACTTCTTGCTGCATCGCATTGAAATCTGCGGTGAACTTAGCAGTCATAAAGTTTGATTTTCCCGGCGCTAACTCCTCCAGGACAATGGTCACGTTCGGATTTCTTTCCTGAAGGATATCTATGATTTGATTGATGTTGGAAACAGTTTTATCAAAAGAAGCCAAGCCATTGAGTATGTCATTTCCTCCAGGGGAACTAAACAGCACGATATCAGGAGAGCCTACCGCATCTAGCCACTCGTTGATACCTTCTAATATCTCACCAGAGGTCCAGCCACCTCGTCCTTCGTGATCGGCATCAAAAGATAGACCAAGATAGCCCTCATACAAGGCACCATCAGTTTGCGTCCCGACAAAATCAAATTCCCATTCTCTATCAACTAGTGATTTCCAAAGTTCATACCTGAAGCTTTCGAATTCGGGTCTGGCTCCTTCTACCCTGGATGCTCCAAGAGGCAGAATTTTGTTTAGTGAGGTACTAGGTGGCTTTGTTTCAACTTTATCATCATTGCAGCTGGAAGATAAAATCCCCAACAGAAATGTAAACATGAGGACCTTAAAGGTAATGATGTAAAGTAACCGTGTCGTTAAATCTGATCTCATGAGGGTATGTTTTCACTGCAGCTAAGTAAACCCCTCTCTCACAAAGGTTTCAGTAGTTGTATGAATGTTTCTGACTCAAAGTCGTTCATTCAATAATTTCACATAGTGGTTTGTGTTTTCTAATTCTGGGAAATGTCCACAGTTGTCAAACTCAATGATCTCACAATTGGGCAAGTGTTCAAGGATAGACTCACTGCTTGTCCTCCGATGGGTAAAATCTTTGCTTCCCCAAACTAAAGTCGCCGGAACTTCAAGTGCGTTCAGTGTAGAATTCATATCCTTGGCTAATCCCTGAACCAATCCGGATAAACAAAAGCAACCGCCGTTTTTGATGGCATCAACTGCCTTGCTCTGATAATCAGAGATATCATGACCTCTGGGAAGGGCATACTTGTACCAACTATTAGCAAGCTTTTTTTCTAAAAATGCGTTCGTAATCTGTCCTAAGACGGGCATAGTCAGAACCCTTGGAATTGTTTGAGTCGCCCAGCTTTTCATAGCGCACAGAGAGGGTGTTTGGGCTAAAAACAAGTGAGTAAATTTTTCCGGTGCCACTTGTGCTGCTTTTATGGCATAAAATCCGTTGGCACAAGAAAATGAAAGGGCAGCTCTGTCCACTTTCAAAAGATCTATTAAGCTTAAAATGATATCAGCAGATTTGTCTAGCGAATAATCATACCGAGGATTGGGATATGAAAACCCAAATCCAGGAAACTCAAAGCAAATTACCCTGAAATTTTTAGAGAGCTTCTCCACCAGATATTCATGATGCTCAATGACATTAGGTCCATCCGGGACATTGATAATTGTGGGTTTGTCCTCCTGAGTATCAAGTACTCGTATTTTTCCGAAATCAGTCTCGATTAACTTAATCTGAGGGTTCAGGCTGTCATATCCATTTTTGAAAGCGACTCTAAAAGTATCTATGAAATTTCCTCTCATGGCCTATTTGACGCTTTAGTGCTGGCAACACTGCAAAGCCTCCTTAGTGTTAGTTTGGTGAGATATGTCAATTGCCAGTCAGTCATAATTACTTGTACCTGAAAACTTCATGAGCTCCAAAATCCAGTAAGTCAATGGTTGATTCATACACGCCACCCAAACGCTTGGCTAGCTGTTTGGAAGGTTCATTTACCGGGTCGATATAACTTACAAGTGTATCAAAGTTTAGTTTCTCCAGGGCAAGTTTTTTGACCGCCAGACCAGCTTCCAGTCCATAGCCCTTTCCTCGAAAATCAGGGAGCAGCCAGTATCCCAATTCTGGCTCTGGCCAAGGTTCGGACTTCCATAGTCCTACGGTCCCAATAAGGTTCTCGGATTCTTTTTCGATTACGGCCAAATAGGAATAGCCATTTAGTTCATAGTGACCAATGTAGGTTGCCATGAGTCTCCAGGACTCTTCCTGAGTTTTTACTCCTCCAACAAATCTGGCATTTTGTTCGAGAGCGTAGAATTTGGAAACCTGCCTGTAATCCGACCTTTGCCATTGCCTAAACATCAATTTCTTGGTTTCTAAACCTATCATAAGCTGAAGTTGAATGTGATGTCAGGTATATCTTTAAGTTGATCTAATAAAAGTAGTGAATTCGAGGTAGACACCACAATGAGCAACGGTTAGACTCCAATTTTCCATTTGGGTAGGTTAGATAGATCTTGAGTCTTAGATTAATATGGGCATTCAACAACTTTCTCTATTTTGACTTTTGGTCAAAAATGACATCAGCACTTACCCAATAGACTTCTCCTTTACTCACTCCTGCCCAACCACGCTTTGAAGGATCGCTGTACCTTCTTGAAAAGAAAAAATACTTTTCATCGGGGGACATATAAGGACAATAATATCTCCAGTCTTTATCATAGTCCATTTCGACTGGAATGGGTACTTGCCACTTTCCATTTTCTTTGAACGAGACCTGGAATCCTTGGCTACTGCTAGCAATCAGATAATCTTCATCCGGATTTACGTATGTGCTGGCAGCATTTTTTTCTGAGTTCAGGCTGATACTTATCGGTGTTTCGAATCTTCCATCACTCAAGTACTGCGCACGGTACGTATCTCTTCCCCCGGCTCCATTTGGACGGTTCGACTGAAAATAGAGGCTTTTATCACCTACTGCGATCGGGTATGACTCAAAATGTTCGGTGGATACAGGGGATTCTACCTTAGAGGCATATTGCCATTTCCCATCCAGTTTTTTGCTGACATAGATATCCGGTGGGATCCTATACAATTCTGCAGGGGTGATGGAGTTGGAGTAGTTTTCGGGGTCAACTCCCAGAAAATACATGGTATTACCATCTTGCGTAATGGTTGGGTCACAAGCTACTGAGATGGGAATACTATCCGGGTACATTTCAATGAGTTGGATAGGTGACCAACTGCCATCAATCAATTCGGAATGATGTATAACAAAACTGCGGTCGACAATCCTGGAGAAGAACATTTCTGTAAAAGAAGTATTGAAAACTACATTGAGTTCGATACTATCTGTATTGACTTCTTTCGGAGCAAAAATTTTGGGTGTGTCAGATGGTGGTTTCTGATCAAAATATGAAGTGGCATCCACCTTGCAACTTTGAAATGCAGTAGTCAGTATAAAAGCTAATTGAAAACAAATACTTTTCCCCATTTCGATTGTTTTGATAGCTTGTAACGGCAAAAAAAGGGAAGAGTTACTGATTTTATATTCGATTTTCTTGAGAGTGAATGTTAGGCATTTTTCATTCGATACATCAGCAAATAGGAGATTACAATTATCAAGGTCAAACCACCCAAGAAAATGGGCATTTGTAGAGCAGATAGTTTTGAAAACTGTCCATTGGAAATACTGATCAACCCGATTTTACCATAAAGGATTTGTCCTGCTATCAGCACTCTCAAAGCCCGAAGTGTTCGGAGGTTAATCTTATAAAGTTGTGCTGCATTGGTTTTTGTGACAGGAATGGGATAGTTGAGCAGGTGCGGGATCTTGTGTAAAAAGTAAATCCCAATGTACATAGCGGTCAATAAGATAGGAACTAACCAAACCAATTCTTTATCACCATAAATATTGGGGTTACCCCAAAAGTCATAGTGAATGGGAACTTGATCTGACAGGGCCGTATAGTTTGTCAGTAGCAGATACCAAGTAGCAGCTAAGAGTAGCGCTCCAACGATTTCGAGAGCCCAATCCAAAAATGACATTACTGGCCTAATCTTTGGTCCCATAGGTACGATTTAGCGTATTGGCTGATAAAAAACAAGCGAATTAGGGCCGATTTAGAGGTTTGGAGGCCGTAGAGAATCCCATCATTTTGAGATTCTCACGATATCAGGCTACCGGCAGATGTATCTCGATCTTGGTGCCGATATCAGGCGTACTGGAAATATCGATCCTGCCCTTATGCTTTTGGATGATGCCATAAGTAATGAAAAGACCCAGACCTGTGCCCACGCCCTCTTCTTTGGTTGTATAGAAAGCTTCAAAAGCTTGCGAGATGGCTTCTTCATTCATTCCCACACCATTATCCTGGATGAGCAGTTGTATCCATTTATCCTTTTCCTGGCAGGAGATAGTGATCTCTCCATTGCGATTTTCAGGGATGGCCTGTATACTATTTCGGAGCAGGTTGAGCAGAACCTGGTTGATCTCAATCGGGTTGCCCAGTACAAGGCAATTAGGTTGTATCTCTTCGCGAAGGGTAATCTGCTCATTGGATTTTTTCACCAGTTGGCAGACATCCAGGATGAGGTCTGATAGGTTGACTGGCAGCATAGCAACGTCATTTCCTCGGGGGGTAATATTCAGCAATCGCTTAATGACCTGACTGGCTCTCTCGGTGCCATTTTCTATGCTATCCAGGAGTAGATTGATTTCCTCCACCATTTCGTTGGCTTTGTCTTTATCTTTTTGGCCAATCAAAGCTGTCAGTTCGTCAATGTCTTTTTTTAATGGTGTTACAACTCCTCCAACGAAATTGAGCGGGTTGTTGAGTTCATGCGCCAGCCCCGCCGTAAGCTTACCAATGGAGGCCATTTTCTCAGACTCGACCAACTGGTTTTGTGTGTTAGAGAGTTTTCGCAAAGTCATTCGCTGCTCATCTACTGTACTTTTCAGGTTTTCGTTGAGGTGTAAAAGTTGTTCGTTCTTGTATCGAATGGTCTTTCGCTCGATATCCACCTCGCGCTTTAGGAAGTATACCATTAGTATCATACCAATAGCGATGGCCAGATAATCTATGGCAAACCCAAAGTAAGGCAGATAGTTGTAGGTGATGAGGTCTTGGCGATACATATGAATGAATGTCAATGCTATGACCAAAAGTAGGTTGGCGAATAGGGCAAACATCCTGTATCGAGGGGTCACGAATATAAAACTGACGCATACCACGATGACTATGCCAATGCCGGAAGGTCCGTTGATACCACCGATCCAAAACCAGAAAAAGGTACCCACCAAATAAAGGATGACTACTAGCGAGAGTTGTACGGGGCGTTCGAACTTATTGAGCCGAAGTAATGCATAGGTTGCAAATCCATATAGACTCAACCCGCCTACTATCAGTATAGTAGTCATGCGAGCGTGACTGATCCAGATGCCCTCGATCGTCAGATAGGCCATTAAAAAGCCTATGAAAAAACATATAACTTCCGAAAGTCTCTTTTCAAATGAGTCTTTGGGGTTTGTAATACCTAGCTTCAAATGTATTCACGGGTTGGGTCTGGTTAGGTGAGGTATTTTAATTCCCCACCATGACAAACGCGCCCCAGTAGTAGGGTGCTTTTCTTTTTTCTTTAAGTCTCTTTTGA
>JAHCMJ010000262.1 GCA_019192485.1 Cyclobacteriaceae bacterium HetDA_MAG_MS6
CACTTGGATCTTGGAAATGTCCAGAGGAGTCAAGAAGCTCCGAAGTCAATTACTATTCCACTGGTAGGGATAAACATCTCTATCTCGTTTGCTAAGTAGTACTTTGTAAATTGCACCTGATGAAAATAGGAATAAGTTTAGCTGTCTTGCTAGCAGCATCTCTGACTTTTGCTCAAGAATCTCCCAATATTATTTTGATTATGGCCGACGACCAGGGCTGGAACGGGACCTCAGTTCCAATGGATCCGGATAATCCCGATTCAAAAAGCGACTTCTACGAAACGCCCAATATCGAACGACTTGCTGCCGCAGGCATGCGCTTTTCCAGAGCTTATGCTCCAGCACCTAAGTGTTCACCAACTCGTATGAGTATTTTAACAGGTAAGACACCGGCCAGAAATCAATTTACGAATACTACCTCCATGGTCACGTCTGGCGAGGTTCTGGTCGAGCCGTCAAGTACAAATCGTATCAAAAATGCGGATACCACCTTTGCCGAAGTATTGCAAAACGCCAATGCTAATTATATGAGTGCACACTTTGGTAAGTGGCACATCGGTAACGGTGGGCCAACATTTCACGGGTTTGATGACGGTGATGGTGCTACCAGCAATGGTGACGGTGATACCGGATCGACCGTCAATGATGATCCGAAAAAGATCTTTGAGCTAACAGAAAAAGGCATTGCTTTTATGGAGACGGCGATAGCGGCAAACCGACCTTTTTACTTGCAGTTATCACACTATGCCGTACACACTGGCATAGAGTATACACAGGCATCTTATGACAAGTACAATGCAAAAACTGCGGGTACCAAACATGACAATGAAGAGTTTGCAGCTATGACAGAAGATCTGGATACAGGTGTAGGTATGATTCTGGATTTTGTCGAGACGAATAACTTAACCAACAGTACCTATGTTATCTATTTTTCGGATAATGGTGCACAGAACAATACCTCATCCAATGCCCCTCTTAACGGGTCGAAGACATTATTGTTCGAAGGCGGGATAAGAGTTCCTTTGGTTGTTTCGGGTCCGGATATAGCGGCAAATAGCCATTCTGACGTACCGGTAGCAGGATATGATTTCTTCCCTACTTTCTCCGAATGGACGGGTGTTTCTACATCTGACTTACCAAATAACCTGGACGGTGTCAGTTTGGCCGAACTGTTAGCAGGGAGCACCAGTTCGCTTACAAGGAATACTCCACTGATTTTTCACTCACCTCATTACGACCAATCTAGTAGTAAAGAGCCGCGTTCGACTATTATTGACGGAGCAAGCAAGTTGCTGGTGGAGTATGAATCAGGTGATCGATTGCAATATGATCTTGTCAATGACATTGGCGAAAGTCAAAGTGAATATCAGGCATCGTCGGAAACATCAAAATCTCTGCTGCTACTATTGCGAGATTATCTACTGGCAGTGAGTGCGCAAATGCCCACATTAAGTGACTCTGATAACGATGCGGACAGTGACGCTTTACCCGATGATTGGGAGTTTAGCTACTTGTTGGGGACGCAATATGATGCCTCAGATGATCCGGATGGAGATAACATCACCAATGCAAACGAATATGCTCAAGGTACTGATCCACTGGTGTTTGATGAGTCTATTTTGTTGGCTAACCAGGATGAATTCCAACTGGGGATTTACCCTAACCCGTGTCAAGAGATCCTACACATCCATCTACCTCATACTTCACTGGGACATTCGCAGATGTCCCTTTATACGTTGGGCGGGCAACTTGTTCTTAGCGAGCAATTATCCGGTGGGGCAAATAAATTGTCACTTGCAAGCCTGCCCACTGGTGTGTATTACTATCGACTAGCTGACCATGATAAGATTAGTACCGGAAAATTAGTCAAGAGATAATCTCTTGGGAATCATTCTAAATCTTTCTAACCTCTTCTGGATTTAGAAGCCAGAAGCAAAGGTCTGTGATCTCCTATCAGATCAATGAAGAGTGAGTCATGAAAAATAGGTTCCTTCAAGGGTGTAAATCAACATTTCGATTGTTAACGTCACTTCGACAACCGCGGAGAGAAGAAGTCTCATTAGAGGGAGGATGATTACACCTTTTTCAGGAGACGTCTCCCTACTCTGCGCTCTGGTTCGACGTGACGTACCGGTATAGAAATGAGCTTTTTTGGCACGGTCATTTATCAAACGTCACTTCGACAACTGCAGGGAGGAGAAGTCTCCTTAAAAGTTAAGGTGACTGCATATTGATGCTTTCAGCTAGGGCCAAACAAAATGACTTAGATATACAAGATAGGATTCCTTTAGGCACTTCCTCAAAGCCGGAAAGGCTGTTACTTTCCTGTGAAAAGTGACCAAAAAATTCGGAAGTGTAAAAACCCACGGCCAACGTTCCGTCCCGACCAACAACACAGCCCTGATCGCTCATCCGCCAGCACTTCCTTCCTGCCCTCCTGGATGCAAGCATGTGTTTGAGAATTAAAGTAAACCTGTCGGTACTTGCCTATTAGGCGTCACTTCGACGAAAGGAGAAGTCTCCTCCTAGCTAGGTTATCACAACTCAACTCATTAGTAGATGTCTTCATCCGTTACACTCTGGTTCGACAGTTGGCTTGCGTCTCAAACCATTTTATGCTAGATTGAATGAGGAAATAAAGTTATGTAACCACCATGGTGGTTATCTCCGATGATTAATGCTTGTTGTCATTTGTAGTCTGATAAGTGATTAGGCATTAAACACTTAACTATTCTAAAGAGATTTTCAAATTGAAAAATTGAATGGTAGACAACTACACCTGGGTGTGGTTACATATTATTTAGATGCAATGATTTTAGTTCTACAAAAAGTACCTAGAATAATTATAAAGATTATCCTAACGATAATTATCGGGTTAGTTATGCTTAGGTTATCATTCATTTTTAGTGAATACGTAGTTGTTTTATTCAACATTAAACTGGATGTAGCTTCTGTAATCGGGGAGCGTGCTCAATACAAGAAGTTTGGTGATCTCTATAATACCTTTATGTATTTTGGAATTGCTCTTGCGGCTAGCACCATAAGCGTATTGCTAATTTGGAATACCCAAGAAAAAAAGAAACTTAAAAACTGGATCTATTTGGTAATCCTGTTCATCACGATTCCACTTTCAATTGCGAATTATTGGAGTGCTGACATCTTTTTCGATCGATGGAAACAGGCCTTAGTTGATATAATTATTTGCTTTTGTGGAGTAATGGTTCTGCTCAATACATTGAGAATTCGGCCAAAGTCTGATGAGAGTCATTTCTTTAAATGGTTTGCTGTATTTTTATTAAGTAGCCAAGCTATTTTGATTCCAGCAATGTATGCAATATTGTGGTTTTTTAACTTCCAAGGACTAATTGCAAAAGCAAATACTGATGGACTCAATCCAAATTGGATTACATATCTCTCAGGGATAGGAGGCCTTATTATTGCTATTCTTAATTATAGATTAGCTGTAAAAAAAGAAAAGCACCTAACAGACGATCCCAATGAGTAAACTGAGCTATGAGCAATTTTTAGTGTTAGGCTGTAACTTCAGCAACAATTTGAAAAGATATGCTCACTGAGCTTATCTAGTCGTTAGCGATAGTTAAAACAACTCAAACGTTGAGAAATAATATAATTAACATTTCAGTGCTGGTACTTACAATAATTTTAAATGCTTGCACATCTGAAGAATCGAATACAAAAGAGGATGATTCGTCAATACAAGAAGGTCTCTATCTTAGTCAAAAACCGCCGGGATTAATCCCTGAAGCTTTCGCCCCCGGGATTGTTTCGACAGAAGAATATCTGGAAAGTGAAGTTACGTTTTTACCAGATATGACCGAACTCTCATTCACTAGGTCTGGTGGAAAATATGAAGAACCTACATTGTTTGTAATGCAATACAAAAATGATAAATGGAGCAACAAACCTATTTCATCAACCGATATCGATGAATACAAAGAACGATTCAATCCTAGTTTGTCCAAAATACTAAACCTCGAACCTTTCAAAGATATCCCCATCAGAGGGGGTGCAGTCTCAGATAAAGGAACTTTTTATTTCTATGTTTTGAACTACGAGGATGGCAGTGGCTATATGAGTTATTCACGCTTAATAAATGGCAAATATGAAAAGCCTCAAAAAATGAGTAAAGGGATTAACAAAGGAAAATATATTGCCCATCCGTTTGTAGCACCAGATGAATCCTATTTAATGTGGGATGCTGAGAAAATAGATGAAAATACTCCTGACATCTATATTAGTTTTAGACGGAAAGATGGATCATGGGGAGATGCAATTAACATGGGGATGCAAATAAACACGGCACTTTATGAACAGCGCCCGAGGGTGACTCCTGACGGAAAATATTTATTCTTTTGGAAGGGGGATGTCAAGGTCAGAGAAGATGGAAGTACTTATGTAGAAGGAGGCCCTTATTGGGTAGATGCTCAGATTATTGAAACATTAAGGCCAAAACATTAAAGAGACGACTACCTCCAATAGATGATATAGCATATACCTCTACTGAGGTATTTGAAATTGATGACCAAAGCTGATACTTCATTGGATATTTCAAAAGTACAGAGGCACGTGCCATACCTGATCGTTGTACGTCAGTAAGAAATACAAATAAATGAATAAGTTTAAATATTCAAGAATTGGCACTTCCTCACTCAATTATAATAGCCCTTTTCCCGTAACCATTATAGAAAAAATGATAGGATACCTGCAAATAGAAAGAAAAGGTTCCGTTGTAGATATTGGAGCAGGTAAAGGTTACTTTACAGAAAAGATAGTAACAGCTAAGGGAATTCAAGGTGTAGTAGTGGAAGTAGACAATTATCTGACAAAAAAAATCGATAATAATAAGATTACCGTCGTAAACGAAGACGCTGTAAAGTATCTTCGAGTTCTAGATTCACATACTTTCTCGTGTTCAATTTGCTTTGGTTCCACTCACATCTTTGGCGGTTTTTATAATACAATTTCGGAACTAAATCGAATCACTAAGGAGAATGGCTTTCTCATTGTTTCGGAACTAACTTGGAAGGACACACCTACTTCCGATTTCCTTAAGCATTTAGGAATATCACTAGATGTATATAATTCAGACATCGAGAATAAAAGGATATGTTCTGAACTAAATTTTGATATTGTTTACAGTGAGAATGTTGAAAAGCAAGATTGGGATGTTTTTGAAGAGACATTTTCCAAAATATTCTGCAATACTGTAATGACAACAGAGAAGACGAAGATATAAATTGGATTAAACCAAGAGCGGTTTTTTGGAAGGAATTATATGATACAGAAATCACTAAATATTTAGATTTTAGTGTGTATGTCCTAAGAAAGCGAACGCACAACAAGGTATAAGCGATAATGCTCCCTAAACGGTCGCACTACGTTTATACATGCAACCTTTTGTTTCTAGAACTATCGTTTGATTAAAAAATGAAAATGAAGAGTAATTACACAAAGTTCTTAGTTCTTTTATTTTGGTTTTCTTGTATCAAACTATTGGGTCAAGAAAAGGAAGAGTCACTATTCTCTTTTGAACCAGACATTAGAGTTTTCACATTACATGCTTTTATGAATATCGCTGGATTTGATCATGAATGGAGAAAAACAGGCATGGATTCATTAAGAATAGAAATCAGGGACACTTTGAATTCCGTTCTACCTCCAGACCTAATTGAACGGATGAAAAGTTATAGAAGTGAAACCAATAACCATGGTTGGGCTGGATGGGCTATTTATGGTCTGGCATCCAATGGCTATCCAGATTATGATTTGAATTACGAAAAATCCACTAGTGAAGTTTACAACATTGGGATTGAATATAAGGGCTTGAGTCCTCTACTAAAAGATTTTTTTGACAAAGGCAATATTGAAGGTTTGTGGAGTCATTATAAACCATTATTAAAATCAAGAAACGAACGCTATCAACCATTTGCAATGATTGCACTTAACAATATTATCAAGTATTGCAAACTGAACAATGATTACTTTGATCAGGTAGCTTCAAAAATTCATTTTCAAGAATCACCGCTTATGTCTCATTTCACTGCACAAACAGTTAAAGTGAATGGTGAGATCTGGCTAGTTAATTCACCAAGTGAATCCAAGCCAGGTCCATCAAGATTTTATCACGAAACTTTACATCATGTTATTGACCCAATTGTAGAGCAGCTACATCCAGATGTAATTCAAAGACTTGAACCTCTTAACGAGCTAATAAAGGATAAAGAAACAGCATATGAAATCATTATTGAGTCCATAGTAAGAACTTTTGACATGGTTCTTCGAAATGCCTCACCTGATAGAACTGAAGAAATGATTAATAATGAGTATGCCCTTGGTTTTTTACTTTGTCCTTTTATTTATGAGTCTATTCGAGACTTTGAACTTTCAGAAATCTCAACTTCCGATTTCATCGAACAGACACTTATTTCTCTAGATATACAAACCGAAACCAAAAGGTGGGAAGAATTTAATTCCAACTAGTACTTTGCCTAACGGTCGCTAGCACGAATGCGCCTGAGTGCTTTCTGCCAAGTTCGGGGCGCACACCTGCTAGCTTGGCTTTATCGGTAATTAGGAAAAATGCCAAGAATCATCACAGAACTGATGGTACCCCAAAAAACAGGACAGTGATTTTAGTTCAGAATTGAATACTAAAT
>JAHCMJ010000263.1 GCA_019192485.1 Cyclobacteriaceae bacterium HetDA_MAG_MS6
TAAAACTTCAAGGGGAGGCTTTTTTCGAAGTGATCAAAAACCCTGAAAAAGTATTTGTTGTCAAATCTGCTGGTCTCCAAACGCAGGTGCTAGGCACAAAATTCAACGTCAGTAACTATCAGCATGAAAGGGCTTCTGTGACGGTGCTCTCTGGCAAAGTCCAAGTGCGAAGCAAAACGACAAGAGAACCGGTAACCCTGGTCAAAGATGAAAGGGTGACTTATTTGTCTCACTCCGGCGACTTGATAAAAGACCATGTAGATGCTGCTGCTTTAGCTAGTTGGACACAGGGAATTATTCATTTCGACAACACTTCTTTGCGACATGTCGCTCAAGTACTGGAGAGGTGGTACGGTGTCTCTGTAGTATTTGAAAATGAAGAGGCCAAAAGCTGTACGATAAGTGGAAAGTACATCAACCCTACCCTGGAGAGTGTATTAGAGAGCATTCAATTTGTCAAGGGACTTGACTATGCGATAGACGAGTATCAGGTGACTTTAAAAGGAAAAAACTGCGAATCTTAAAAACAGAATTCTCATCAACAAACAAAAAGCATAAGATCGAAACAGCCAGCAAAAAATTAGGCAGCCTGGCACTTTGGCGAGAGACAAGCTGCCTTTTAGTTCGACACACTTAACTTATCAAACCATAACAAAAATATGTATTGCCAGACAATTAAACTATTCATGTGTATTTCAAGGAGACTGTTTTATATCTTCTTGTTGCAGGCCATTAGCATGCAACTGCTCCTGGCCAACGTAGGAAGTGGACAAAGCGTACGGGAGGTGATTATCGACCTTCAAGCAGAAAACGAATCACTTTCCGATATCCTAAAACTGATTGAAGCAAAAACAGATTTCGTTTTCGCTTTTGATAAAACCATAGAAAAACGAAAGGATAAGCTGACATTGAACTACCAGCAAGCGGCTCTTTCTGAGGTATTGCAGGAGGTAGCCAATGAATTAGGGCTAGATTTTAAACAGATCAATTCTACCATATCCGTGTCCAAAGCCCGAAAAGTTCGACCAAAAGCCAGTGCTGTTGAATCGGAAACAACCACCATACGAGGCAAGGTAATCGATAAGGACACAGGAGAGCCCTTACCTGGTGCTACCGTTAAAATCAAGGGTACGACGCAGGGCACGATCACTGATATCTCTGGCAACTTCTATCTCTCTGCGACCTCCGGAGAGACTATTGAGGTCAGCTATATCGGTTACAAAACCATGGAAAAGCAACTCAGTAATTTAGTTTCGGATCAGATTTCCTTTAGTCTGGAAAGTGACTTTGTGCAGTTAAAAGGAGTGGTCGTCACAGGTATTACGCAGGGACAGGCTAAGGCCCTAAACCAACAAAAAAATGCTGATAACATCAAAAATGTTGTTGCAGCCGACCAGATCGGCCGCTTTCCGGACTTGAATACAGCAGAAGCTATTCAAAGAATACCAGGCATAACCATCTCTCGTGATCAAGGCGAAGGACGATACGTCTCCGTGCGAGGCACACCTCTCCAATATACCAATATCAGTGTCAATGGTGAGCAGATTCCTTCTGCGGAGGGCGACGTACGCTATGTGGCACTAGATGTAGTGCCAGTTGATCAGCTAGCCTCGATCGAAGTCTCCAAAACCCTTACTCCAGATATGGATGGAGATGCGATTGGTGGCTCTATTAACTTGATCACCAGGACCGCCAAAGGAGATATTCCCGATTTTTTCGGAACACTTGCCGGAGGATACAACTCCCTCATGAATGACTTTAATGGTCAAGCACAACTGGGCTACGGTCAGCGTTTTGGAAAATTTGGTGTATTGATCAATGGCAGCTATTTCCGTGAAAACAGAGGCTCCGATAACTCTGAGTTGGAATGGGGCACTGAAGACTTTGGATCAGGCGACGAATTCATCATTGATGACCTACAGCTGAGAGACTACGAAGTCAATCGTCGGAGAATAGGTGCCAGCACTACTTTGGACTACTCTTTCAACACCTCATCGCAGATATACTTCAAAGCATTGTTCAACAGGTTTACTGATCAGGAGTATCGAAGAAGATTTAGACTGAAACCCGGTGGATATAGCAGTCGCCTAGCAGCCAATGAAAGTGAATTCGAGAGAGATTTAAAGGATCGATTCGAGGCTCAGACCATTCAAAGCTATAACCTAGGCGGTCGTCATGTCTTGGGAGGGATCAACCTGGATTATGAAGTGGCTTATGCCCACTCTCAGGAAGAAGAGCCCGATCGCATTGATATGGGATTTATATACCAAGATGATACAGGTGAGTCAGAGGTATTTGACATTCTAATGGACGTTACTGATAAAGATGCGCCTCAGTGGTCATTGCAAAATGGGCTAAATCCTGAAGATTACGATCGATTCATTTTTGATGGGCTAGAGTTAACAGATAATCTAACTACAGATGCCTCAATCACCACGAAGATCAATTTAGAGATCCCAGTCCAGTGGGGTAACTTGGATGGTTCTATCAAAACCGGATTTAAGTATCGCAACCGAACGAAGGAGCGGGATAATGAGGTGCAAGTTTATGATGGCTTTGATGGAGACTTGGCCCTGGATCAATTGGTTGGCGACTTTGAAGATGACGACTTCCACAAAAACGAGTACGACATGGGCTTTGTACCAGATGAGGATAAGGTGGAAGCTTTCGTCGATAGCAATCTCAATTCTTTCGAAATCAACGAAAAAGATACAAGAGAGGAAAGTGATTTGGGTGACTTTGAAGCTGAGGAGGAAGTAATAGCGGCCTACTTGATGGCTAAACTGAATCTGGAAAAATTCACCTTTATCGGTGGGTTTCGTTTTGAGCAGACCAACTTTGACTATACTGCCAATCAGGTGGTTTTTGGCTATGATCCGGTGGAAGACGATGATTTCTACGAGCGAACAGACAAAGTTGCTAACGCTAGTGATTATAATTTCTTTTTGCCGAACGTTCAGGTCAAATATTCTCCTGATCAGTGGACCAACATTAGGGCGGCGTTGACATACTCATATGCCAGACCCAATTTTTCCGCTGCGTTACCCAATCAGCTTATTTCCAGAGAAAATGAGGAGATAGAGCAGGGTAATCCCGATCTCCAGCCATCTTCGGCCATGAATGTTGATCTAATGGCAGAGCGGTATTTTAGCAATATTGGGATTATTTCGGGAGGGTTCTTTTACAAAAGAATCAACGAGTTCATCTTTAACAGAACCTCTGAACAATCAGGTGGGGAGTTTGATGGTTTTGAAGTGACTTCGCCGCAAAATGGGAAAAATGCTAATGTTTGGGGAGTCGAAGTTAACTGGCAACAAAATTTCACTTTCTTACCAGGGCCACTCAGCAACTTAGGTATCTATGCCAACTACACCTATACCAATTCCGAAGCTTTTATTCAGAATCGAGCTGATGAATCTCAAGAAGACGAAGAGATCAACTTGCCCGGTCAGGCCGACCACGTAGGAAACCTCGCGCTCACCTACGACGACGGAAAGCTACAATCTCGAATTGCTATGTACTACAATGGCAGCTTTCTGGATGAACTTCTTGATCCGGGACTCGATAGATTTTACGCTGACCGCGCACAATGGGATTTTTCAGTATCCTATGGCGTCAAGCCAGGTATAAGGGTCTTTGCCGAGTTTATGAACATCACCAATGCAAGGCTTTGGTACTATCAAGGCTCAGAAAGTCGAGTCATGCAGCAAGAGTACTATGGCTGGTGGAATCGAGTTGGTGTGAAATTCGACCTTTAAGAAAAACTACTTTTCATTTTGTCTTTAGGAAATGTGGCTGCTGATCTTTTTTAGTGGCCTCATTTTTTGAACAAAACCATCCATCATGAATTTACACCTTCTGTTTCTACTACTTATACTATTGTCTTGCTGCACGCACGAGCGCAAGGATCAGGTTGTCAAACCTCTGATTATTACCGAAAAAGTAAAACACGATTCGGATGATCCAGCCATTTGGGTCAATAATCAGCATCCTTCTGAGAGCCTGGTTATAGGCACGGACAAGGGGGGTGATAGTGGCGATGGCGCACTGTATGCGTTTGATCTACAGGGTAAAACAAAAAAACGTGTGGGAGGAATTAGCAGGCCCAATAATGTGGATATAGCTCAAAACGTGAAATGTGGGGATACTTTGATGGATATTGCTGTTTGTACTGAGCGTTATTCGAATAAAATTCGAATATTCAGCTTACCGGATCTTATAGCCGTAGATAATGGAGGTATCCAGGTGTTTGAAGATGAAGAACAACGTGATCCTATGGGTCTGTCGCTATATCAACAAGACTCGTCTTTGACGTACGCTATTGTAGGTAGGAAATCGGGACCAACTGATGGCTCCTACCTATGGCAGTACAGGTTGATTGGAGACAACAGTGTTGTCTTTCAAGGCGAGCTGGTGAGAAAATTCGGGAAATACAGTGGTGTAAAGGAGATTGAAGCTATAGCCGTAGATCGGGAGATGGGATACATATATTATAGTGACGAAACGGTGGGCATACGGAAATACTTTGCCGATCCGGCTAAAGGCAATATGGAATTAGCGCTCTTTGGCAAGGAAAACTTTGTCTCTGACCATGAAGGCATCTCTATATACAAGACCAATTCCAGGCAGGGTTTTTTAATCGTCTCGGATCAGCAATCCAACGAATTTCACATTTACAAGAGAGAAGGTACAGTTGACGACCCCCACAATCATCCGCTTTTAGCAGAGATGCCTGTCTTGGCAGTGGAAAGTGACGGAAATGAAATCACGAGCCAGCCCCTCAGCCAACAATTCAAGAATGGACTTTTTGTTGCTATGTCCGATGACGGGACTTTCCACTACTATGATCCTCATGCACTATTATCAACAATTATAAATTGATATGTTTCGAATTCTCTTTTTGTGTACAATATCGTTTCTGGTGATAGGCTGTACTCACCAAGTACAGGAATCGCGATATGATTATTCCAAACTCCAATATGTTTGGTCTGGTGCTGTGACCGACAGCAGTGCCAGAATCAACTTCAAATTGTCTCAAGGAGCTGAATTAGAAAAAATCGAACTGTCCCTGGACAACAATTCTTGGTATGGAGCTATCACCGACTCACAATACTTTGATGTCGCACACGGTACTGGGGCATTTTGGTTGGATAGCCTCCAGCCAGGCACTCCATATTTTTATCGAGTGACCAGCGTCAACGGGGTAAGCCAACAAGGTAGATTTTCCACTTTTCCTAGTGGCCCGTCCTCATTCTCTTTTGCCATTGGCTCTTGTAGTCAAACAGGGTCCAACCGGGTCATATACAAAACCATCCTCGATAAACAGCCTCTTTTCTTTATGAATACCGGTGATTTTCATTATGAAAATATTGATACAAAGTGTGACAGCAAGTATCAACAGGCTTTTTTCAACAACTTGAGTCAGCCAAATCAGTCTACTTTGTATCGTCACCTGCCTTTTGCCTACATGTGGGATGATCACGATTTTGGTCCCAACAATAGCGATAGTAGGGCGCCCTGCAGGGAGCAAGCTATTAGTAACTATAAAAAGTTAGTACCTCATTATCCCACAGCGTTTGATCAAGTAAGCGATCCGATTTCTCAAGTTTTTGAAATAGGTCGAGTCAAATTTTTGCTGACCGACCTGCGTTCTGGTAAAGTGAGCCCTACTTATGATGAATGTCAGCGGCAAAATACTGGTTCAAACTTTGGTTCTAAAAGACATCTTTCATGGTTTAAGGAGGAACTGCTGGCGGCCAAAGCTGATGGCCAGTTTGTTTTTTGGGTTTCGGGAATCCCATGGATCAATCACCAAGGAGGCCCCAACTACGAATGTGACGAAGATGATGACTGGGGTGGCTTTCCCGAGGAGCGCGGCAACATCGCCAATTTCATCAAATCGAATGAAATCAAACTTTGCATGCTCTCAGGGGATGCCCATATGCTGGCCATCGATGATGGTGCTAATAGTGACTACGCCGATGGTGGAGGAGCAGGATTCCCGGTTTTTCACGCTGCTGCTTTGGATCGTAAGGGCTCCTACAAAGGGGGACCCTACAGCCATGGCCATAGTAGCGGACCCGGTCAGTTTGGCTGGGTGGATGTACAGGACGAGGGTGATGAAAGTATCAAAATTCAGTTCGTAGGCTTCAATGAAAAAGGGGAAGTCGTCAGAAATGAGCGGAGTGAGGAAATTCGATATGAGTTTGAGGTGAAACTATAAGGTATAGTTCATTATAGGATGGGATGGTGTTCTGTTTGAAGCTGCTAACTTAAGTTTCATTAATCGCCGCCTAATCTCCATCATTTCATTTTCTATTGGCAAAAGTTTTTAATGCCGTAATTTTCGGGTTTCAGTGCAAGAGATATGCAAGACCGAATCCAGGCGCTAGATGCATTAAGAGGAATAGCCATTTTGATGATGATACTTTCCGGTGTGGTGCCCTATACCGGATTGCCTGCCTGGATGTATCATGCTCAGCTGCCTCCGCCTGATCGGGCCTTTGATCCTGCCTTGCCCGGTCTGACCTGGGTAGATCTTGTGTTCCCCATCTTCATTTTCACATTGGGAGCGGCTATACCTTTAGCGGGAAAGAAGTTTAACAGTAATACTCAATTGTTCTTTCGAAATTTG
>JAHCMJ010000264.1 GCA_019192485.1 Cyclobacteriaceae bacterium HetDA_MAG_MS6
TGATATTTGTCAAAAGACAGCTCATGCATGACCCATAAGCTAACTAGTAGGGCAACAACAATCCCTACTGCCAGGCCAACGATATTGATTACCGAATGCGTTTTTTGCCTGATTATCCGACGGATACCAATCTTTAGATAGTTTCTAAACATGCCAAAATTTTTCAAATTGTCATATTTTCTTTTGGGTCTGATCAAGCTTGGACGGAAGAGCCTTAATACATCTTGCATGAATCTCAACTTCGCATGACGAAGGCCGCGGTCGGATAGCCTATTTTCAAAGCGTTCAACAAGGTCACCTTCTATGTCCTCTGCATAATCCGGATGACAAAACCAGCGGAAGAACCTTAAAGGCCATTTTGGAGGCATGTTACTACTCATCCCGTAAAGAATCTACAGGGTTAGAAAATGCTACTTTTAAGGCTTGATGCCCCACTGTTAGTACTGCAATGAAAACAGCAAGTAGACCAGAGGTCAGAAACACATCCCAGGACAAATCTATCCTATAGGCAAAATCAGCTAGAAATTGCCTCATAAAATACCAGCCAATAGGTATAGCAATAAGCATGGCAGCGAAAACCAGTTTTACAAAACCGGAAGTCACCAAAACCAGTATCGATTTAATACTTGCACCAAGAACCTTTCGAATACTGATTTCCTTGGCTCTCTGTTCGACCATAAATGCAGAAAGTGCGAATAGACCAAGACAAGCTATTGATATAGCTAAGCCGGCAAAAACAAGGAATATCGACTCTATTCGATTAAGCATCCGATTGGTCCATGTGTTGGCAAACCGCTCATCCAAAAAACTATACCTGATTGGTTGGTTAGGCATGAAGTCATCCCAAAGACTAGTGATGGACTGCATGGTCTTTTCCATGTCTTCAGATTCTACTTTGACTATGACCTGAGAACCGGACTTTCCCGGAAGCATACACAACGGCCCAATTGGTCCGGCGAGAGAACCAAAGTGAAAATCTTCTACTACGCCAATCACTCGTCTTGGTGACCCAAAATTGCTCACAAGTGTGGCGCCAATAGGTTGATCAAGGTTTAACAAATCCGCCATTTTCTGATTGATAATAATAGACTCCTTATCCGAATTTGATGAAGGCAAGAAGTCCTTCCCACTTACCAGGTGCATCCCTAAGGTCTCTATGTAATCAGCATCCACACTCCATACCCTAGCTTCAACACCCGGATCCAACTCTTTTCTACCCCTTTGCCAAAACTCATAATTGTTAACCGCTGTCTCCGCAATAGGCAGGTAACTGCTAACAGTAACCTGCTTGACATCCGATTGCTGCAGTAATGCTTCTTTAAAGGCCTGACGACTTTCTCCCATGGTATCAGCACTCTCAATGGTTATTACTTGATCCTTGCTAAACCCCAATTTCTTATTCAGGAAAAAGTCCATCTGCCGATGAACGATCATCGCTCCTATGATCAAAACTATAGACGTGACAAATTGAAAGACCACCAGTCCATTTTTAAGTGGCACATTTCGACTTCCAAGGCGCAACTTTCCTTTTAGCACATCAGCGGGCTTAAAGGCCGACAGGTACAAAGCAGGATATCCACCGGATAGGATACCTACCACCACGACACCCAATAGCAATGAGGAAACAAACCACCACTCCATCCAAGGAAAGGAAATTGCCTTCTCGGTCAGAGCGTTGAACCATGGTAATACAAACCATGATACCATCGCTCCAAGTAGTATAGCGGAGAAGCTATAGAGCAGTGACTCTGAAAGATACTGATAGATTAAGTCCAACCGGGAGGAGCCAATAACCTTTCTCAATCCTACTTCTTTGGCTCTATTAGCAGATTTTGCAGTAGACAGGTTTACAAAATTGATGCAGGCCAATAACAAAATAATCACTGCTATAATCGCCAGCACCCGCACTACATCCAGCACTCCATGGCTTGGCAGACCATCTCCCACCTCATCAGGATTTAAGTAGATATTACTCACGGGCTGGAGATAATATGATCTAAACTTTTTGACGTCTTCTACATCTGTTGCTCCTCGAGCTTCTAGCTGAGGGATCACAAAATTATCCCGGATGTAGAGCAATTTTTTTTCCAATGCCATTTTATCCGTACCTGGCTTTAGCTTAAGGTAATATTCATAGTTACTACAGCACCAGTTGGTTTGCTCTCCCGGCCAAAATTCAAAATCTGCAAGGGTTATGATAAAATCATATTGTAGATGCGAAGTGCCTGGGAAATCGTCCATTACACCCCCAATAGTCAGAACTGTCTCACCATCATTTAAAGCAATCTGTTTGCCTACCGGATTTTCGTTTGGGTAATATTTCTCTGCTTTGCTTCTAGAAAGTACTATGGAGTTTGGTTGCTTAAGCGCGTCTTTTTGAACTCCGTATATCATCGGCACCTCCAGTATCTCAAGAATCTCAGGATCTGCATAAATAAATCCCTTCTCGTAAATATTCCGTTTGGATTCTACTTTCCTAAATTGATTATCTCCTGCGTTTTTCCACTCCCGTACCACAATGCGTGATACTTTCTCAATTTCAGGGAATGATTCGTATAAGATACTTCGAACAGGGGCTTGTATGAGGGTCCAACGGCCGAAATCGTTTGCGTCAGTATAGGCATTTGCCAAGCGGAAAATTCTTTCTCCATCCTCGTAATGTGTATCGTAACTGACTTCATCTTTGATAAAAAGTGAAATCAAAATACACGATGCTATACCAATAGCAAGACCTCCTATTTGAATGGCAGCGTAAGTTCTTTGCTTGAGAAGGCCGCGCCATGCTATCTTAAAGTTATTCGTGAACATGTCGTATAAGTTGAGTTTTTGACTTCCAGAAATAGGGCGGATTAAACCTGGTCTAAAAAGCCTGATCACATCCCAAACAAATGCCTGCCTTGCTTTTCGATGACCAACTTTATGCACTCGATTATCAAATCGCTCCAAGAGATCACCCTCTATATCCTCTGCATAATCCGGATGACAAAAACAGCGGAAAAGGCGAAGAAAAAAATGAGGTGGAGACTGTGACTTATTCATTGAAAGCCATATTAGGAATGGCTGCCCAAAGGCCCAGTCTTTGCTCTTTGGTATCTTGCAATACTTTTTTTCCAAGCTGAGTAGCCTGGAAATAGCGCTTACGTTTACCTCCTCTGACTTTCGTGGCCTCCCCAAATTCTGACTCCAAAAGGCCCTTCTTCTCCAACCTACGTAATACGGTTTGAAGTGCACCAATGCTAACCTTCCTCCCCAACCTTTTCTCCATCTCTTCTATGATGGCTATCCCATAAGCCTCCCCATGCAGGATACATACGGTCAACATGACCACTTCCTCAAACTCGCCTAGCTGATATTTGCCCATTTAGATATATTTTTAACTTAAATGTAGTTAATATAATTACGAGTGCAATTGAATAGGGTTTTATTTTTATCTTAAATGTAGTTTTAATTTTCTGAATGTGTTATACAAACCAATGATCCAGGTCCTTTCAGATTAATGTAGAAATCATTTAAATTAATTGACCTAATAAGTGATCATGGCTTACGATGAGAACCTTGCTGAAAGGCTACGTGAACAACTCTTGGGGTATGTCAATCATATTCAGGAAAAAAAGATGTTTGGTGGTCTCTGCTTTCTATACAATGGCAAAATGTGTGTAGGAATTGTCAAAGATGAACTTATGGCCAGGGTAGTATCGGAAAAATTCTCATCTATACTGGAAGAACCATATGTCCGAGAGATGGACTTCACTAAAAAGCCTTTAAAAAATTTCATATATGTAGAAAAGGGAGGTTTTCGAACAGATCCACAATTGAAAAAGTGGATTGAACTGGGAATAGAACATGCTAAGGAGGCATCAAAATCATGAGTAAGAAAAGCTGGACCGATAAGCTCAATGCTGACAAAAAACCAATTGTCAAACGAACTGAAAAAGCTTTTGCAGATATCCCTGAAAACAGTAGCATGCTGATTGCTACACCTAAGATCATCGCCGATTACCTAATACAACTACCAAAAGGTAGTCAAGTAGACATCAAAAAAATACGAAGAGACCTTGCTTCGGAATTTCATGCGGAATACACCTGTCCGGTGACTACTGGTATATTTCTGCGTATCGTGGCCGAGGCTGCCTTTGAAGCAATAGAAAACGGAACTCCGCTCGAAAAAGTACCACCATTTTGGAGGGCAATAGATACTCAAATGAAACTAGCCAAAAAGCTGTCCTTTGGAACTGACTTGATCCAAGAGCAGAGGACACTGGAAAATATCTAAAATTCCCCATCGCCCAGCCACTGCCTGAAACTGGATGCCTTCTCAGCACTCACCACCACCTGATCCTCGGGAGCAGGAACTAAATCGAGTAGTAACTTACCTTTGTGGTATCGATGAACAGTCCCGACGGCCGGAAAGTGTACGATATACTGTCGATTGGCTCTAGTAAACTGTTGCGGATCAAGTTGTGCGTTTAACTCATCAAGTGTAATGTCCATGAGATACTTTTTGTTCTCTGCTGTTACCAGATGTACCACTCCGTGTCTCATTTGAAAATATGCTATTGTGGAAGTCTCTACAGAGACAAGTTTATCATGCACTTTTACCAAAAACCTGGTTTTAAACTTTCTCTCGTTCAGCTTGATTTGTCGTACTAGCTGGTTAATGTCCAATGTTGGCTCATTGGTCGAAAATGAAGATTTAAGCAATTGGTACTTCTGCAAGCTATGTTCCATATCTTCTTTCTTGATAGGCTTGAGTAGGTAGTCAATACTATTGACCTTGAAAGCTTTGAGCATATACTCATCAAAAGCTGTTGTAAAGATCACCGGCTTGGAAATGGTGACACCTTCGAATATATCGAAGCTCAAACCATCACTAAGTTGTATGTCCATGAAGATCAGGTCTGGTTGATCATTCTCTAGAAGCCAATTGATACTTTCGCGCACACTATCGATCACTTCAATGATCTCTATGTCCAAACTGATCTCCTCCAGAATTTTCTGTAATCGCCGAAAGGCTGGAGCCTCATCTTCAATGATCAATACCTTCATATAAGCTAAGCCTGGATAGCAAGGTGATAATCTCTTTCGTCGATGACATGCATCAACGGTATGCGAACTTCAAAACTTGTCTCTGATACTGCAATATTGATCTGCTTATCGCCTAATATCTCATAACGCTTTTGAATGTTATTCAAGCCTGTTTTAGTGGATTTTTCGATAGCGTTTTTCTTTTGAAGATTGTTTCTTACCACTATCTCATCATTTTTGACTGAAATATGAATCTGCAACGGGTGAGCTTTTGATACTACGTTGTGCTTAATAGCGTTTTCGATCAGCATCTGAATAGTGAGTGGCGCTATGTGATCTTCTTTCCTCTTTTCGGGAATTTCGTATTGAACTTCTAAGTTTTCCGGATATCTCATCTTGAGCAAATACAGGTATGCCTCAGAAAATTCCAGTTCTTCCTTCAAATGCACCAACTCCTTCTCCTTATTTTGTAGAATATACCTGTATACGTCGGACAGTTTCTGCGTGAACTCTATAGCAATATCTTGGTCTTCGGCTATCAAAGTCGTCAGCGCATTTAGGCTGTTAAACAAAAAATGAGGACTCATCTGATTTTGCAATACCTCAAATTGCGTTCGGATCTGACGATTTTTGAGTTCTTCATTTTGTCGAATACTCAGCTTCCATTTTTCAAAGAAAAAAGCATTTTCATAAATAGAACCCACAATAATCGCTGCAACTATCGCTGAAAACTTATTTTGGAGTAAAACCTCCAATTCCATGATTTGCTCCCACGTCACGTAGCCAAAAGCTATTCTGATAAAGGGTGCTACCAAAAATATATAGAGAATAAGCGTGGCCACCGTAAGACTGAGTCGTTTGGGAGTTTGACTGATTTCAGGGAAAAACTTCCTGTACATCATAAAAATCAGGAAAGCTCCGTTCCAATAAATAAAGGTAAAAGTGAAAGAAACAAAGTAGCTGAAAAGATATGGTTCTCCCGAATGATGTTTGTTTACAAACATCATAATCAAAGCCAATATCGGGATACCAACCCAACGAACGTATTTCTCCTTTAGAGCCATGTATTGAAACAAAGAATGACTAAAGGTAACGATAAACCCAATGTTCTAAAGGGTTCAATGATGCCGAAACCGGTTATTCTTCAAGCGAAACCTGTGAAGTCTGTATTGAAACCATATTTACACACTCATTGCCCTATTTGCGATTTGAAGAGATATTTTCGACACTTCAAGTATGTGATTCCCTAGCTCAACATGCTTTCTATTACATAGCCTGCCATACGCCGTTAGTTTCACCATCACAATTTCGAAACTCACATCTACCATGAAGACAAACGAAACTAGAATCAACGCTATCAAACTACTACTGGGTATTGTACTAGCTCTTTTGTGTCTCACCGCCTTTTCCCAAACACAAGTGGTAAAAGGCCAGATCAAAGACGCGCAGGCAGATTATCCGCTGATAGGAGCTACCATCGCATTGGTTGGCTCCGATCCCATTTTAGGGACCGTTACTGACCTTGAGGGCAATTTCAGAATAGAACAAGTCCCTGTGGGTCGACACACATTTGCCGTGCAGTATATCGGTTACAAAAGTATCACCTTGC
>JAHCMJ010000265.1 GCA_019192485.1 Cyclobacteriaceae bacterium HetDA_MAG_MS6
CTATTGGTTTAGTGAGCAACACGGCTAACAGCTCCGGGCAGATGTTTTTGAATGCCAGGAGCGCAAGTGCTGAAACCGGTGTAGACGGATCTGGTAGTCAGGTGCCGTTTATGACCCTAGGAAACGGTTTTGACAATAATGTGGCAGTAGGTATTGGTACTACCACTCCTAAGAATGCGCTGGATGTTGCTGGCACGATCAGATCGACAGAGGTAAAGGTCGAGGCCACGCCATGGCCCGATTTTGTGTTTGATCAGGATTACCAACTTCCCCTTCTTGAGGAGGTCAAAGATTACATTGATAAAAACAGGCATCTACCAGAGATACCTTCAGCAGTGCAAGTAGAGGAGGAGGGTATCAACTTGGGAGAAATGAATGCCAAACTGCTTCAGAAGATCGAGGAGTTGACACTTTACGTGATTGAAATCAATAGCGAAGTTCAGCAATTGAAGTTGGAAAATGAGGAACTTAAAGGTATGATTGCTAAGTAAAAGCATCACTCCATGAAAAACTGCATCCTTTTCCTGTTACTCATAGCATCTGCTTGCCAACCTCGACCTAAGACCACTATCCAGCCCTGGGAGCCCTACGATGAATCCGAGGAATTGGCTCAGAATGCTGATCATGAATCTGTCAAGCTGCGCTACAAACTTATTCAGTCAAGGGTGTTGGATAAAAATGATCTTTGGGAAAGAGTAGCAGATCAGATCAGTGATTTTTCGGAAGAGAACTACCATAGTTTGCAACCTCTAATCCTGGACCAGGATATTCCTGCTATTCAGTCTCATATCCAAGCAAGTAGACTCAGTTATGAGAAGCTAACTCAGTGGTATCTCTACCGGATTGTCAAGTACGAAAATGATAAAGATAAAATGCTCAATGCTATCATAAGCTTGAATCCGGAAGCAGTCAGCCAAGCACAACTTAGGGACGCAAACAAGTCGGAGGGGGATCATCCTATTTACGGCATGCCGATCCTGGTCAAGGATAACATCAATGTGGATGGTATGTTAACTACAGCTGGTAGTTATTCACTTAGAAACAATGCAACTACTGATGCTTTCATTATCAAAAAATTAAAAGAGAAAGGGGCAATTATTTTAGGAAAGACCAATCTGAGCGAGTGGGCCAATTTTCTTTGCAGAAATTGCCCAAATGGCTATAGCGCCATTGGAGGGCAAACCTTAAATGCGTACGGCCGCAAAGTGTTTGACACCGGAGGATCCAGTTCAGGAAGTGGCGTGGCTATGGCTGCCAATTATGCCGTGGCCGCTATAGGTACAGAAACTTCAGGGTCAATTCTTTCGCCATCTAGTAAGAGCTCAATTGTTGGGTTGAAGCCTACTGTAGGTCTATTGAGTCGAGGTGGCATCGTGCCGATTTCCAGTACGCTAGATACACCTGGCCCTATGACTAGAAGTGTTACCGATAATGCCATCTTACTTTCTGCTATGACAGGCATTGATGACGAAGATCCTAGTACACAAGCAAATCCGCAAAACAAGAATTACCTGGATCAATTGAAAGAAAAGGGTTTGGAGGGATTGAGGTTTGGCGTCAACAAAAACTTCCTAGAAGATTCACTTTATCTAAGGGCTATTAAATCGGTCGTTGAGCTCGGAGGAGTAGCGATTGAGTTTGAACCAGAGAAACCCAACTTTGAGGGCTTTGGTGATATGCTTAGTGCAGACATGAAAGTCGACCTTGAGCACTATCTGGACAACTACGCTTCGAGTGAGATAGACTTTAGCTCAGTGGCTGATATCGTTAAGTTTAACCAAGAAGATACGTTGATCAGGATTCCCTATGGTCAGGCGCGATTTGCCGGGATGCTGGATGTTGAGGTCAATGAAGAAGAACTGAGCCAGCTAAAAAATAGATTACACCAGCAAGGAATTCGGTTTTTTGAGATACCAATGAAAAGACATCAACTAGATGCGGTGTTGTCCATCAATAATTGGAATGCCGGTTATGCTGCAACAGCTAAATACCCCTGCCTGACTGTTCCTATGGGTTACACTGAGAAAGGCGAACCCAAAGGTCTTACTTTTATTGGTCGCCCCTATGAAGAAGATATGCTGCTCCAGATGAGTTATGCTTTTGAGCAAGCTACCCTGATCAGAAAATCACCTTCTGACTATAAGTAAGTCGTAATCTACTTAGAGTTTGGTTTGTATCCGAGACATTTGCCATCCGCTTGAATTCCAAACGTTAAAGTAGATAGGGCAACGGGCTTTTTTCTTCTAAGGTATTGGCTTAGGATTGATAAAAATTCGTTCTCTATTTTTGTCTAGTCCAACGAAAAGCACGTTTCGTACGTCTATTGTGTGGATATCGACTATCATGAAAAGAGCTTTTATTGTTTACTTCATATTGGAGATGTTTCTCATCGCCGCCTGTGCAGACCTGAGTGATGATTGTACTGGAGTACAGGATGCAGGTGGCGTACCAAGTGTGGGCAACATAAACGCCCGAGATGTTGTCTACAACTCATATAACAACATTAGGCTTTTGGAGCTAGGAGATACCCTTAGTTTTCAGGATTACGCTATCTGGTTGGAAGTGGAACCAAAATTTGTAGCAAAACAGCTTTACAACGGGAGCTTTGGAGGACAAGCGATGGCGTGCGATGTGGTAGCTCAAGAACTATCAGATAGGATTTCGCGGCTAAGCATCTTTACGCAATTTCAGTATAATGACACCATTCCCGCAGGTGCGGATATGACGGATTTATTCAGTTTCCAAGCACTGGAGGAGCAGACTCCTTTGGAGAGCAACTCCCTCAATGACTTCTTTACCAGGGATTTTTATCTTTTCCTTCGACCTACCGTTCCTCCTGGACTTAGTAAGACGGCTCAGTTCCAGATTCTTGTGGAGATTGACGATGGACGTAGCTTCACGCTCACTACCAACGGGGTTTGGCTCACCAACTAGCTAGCGTTCGTTTTTGGTCATGGTAAGTGTACGTATTGTCCGATAACAATACAGTTTAGCAAAACTTTATTTTGGTTTGTTAATGCTTCTTAAAATAAATGCAATGCAAATTGTAAATTCACCATTTTTTCATCGCTCACAAGAGTAATTGACCGTTCATCACATAATATCGGATTAGGACGCTACCACTACGTTTCACCTAGCAACCGTTTATAGTAGTTTTCTAAATAGTTAAGTCGATTAGGGGTACAAGGTGCCCCTTTTCCATTTTTAAGCTGCTGAGCCGTTCATCACAAGGTAAGTTGCATAGCTAAGTGGCAACTGGGCGAGTTGCCGTCATTTTTTAAGCCTTATCATTCCTTATAGTTCATATTATCTTTAGATAATTTCAGGATACTGTTTCTGAATCCACATTCCAATGCCGTTTGTCAAAATCAGATGTGGTGTCTTCTTCAAGCTTCTTATCATAGGGTGAAAATCGCATGACTATGAATAAATTTTGGATGGTGGTGATCCTAAAGATGGTTGCCTTTGATGTTTTGGCACAGGACGATTTTGCCATGAAGTATCTGATAGATGTAACCAGGAGTCTGGATACATTTGAGATAGAGTTAGAATGGGATGGGAAACTGAAACTCGAAAATGAGATTTTTCAGTTTGCTGCGACAGCACCTGGCACTTATCAAACGATGGATATTGGCCGATTTGTTAGTGATTTTCGGGCTTATGATAAAAAAAATCGGCTATTGGAAGTCGAACAACTCGGCGTGAATCAGTTTAGGATTGACCAACCTAAAAAATCAGTCAGGATTACCTATAAAGTAGCTGAAACATTTGACACGAAAGTCAAAAAAAATCCAGTATATCTAATGGCCGGTTCATCCATAGAGGAGGATCATACTCTGATCAATTCACATACCATGCTAGGATACTTCCATGGACTTCAGGGACAACCAATCCATGTCAAACTAGAGCGTCCGGAGTCTTGGCGCGTGGGTACGGCACTACCTCATCGAGATCAAGCGCTAGTAGCTGAGAACTTTGACCACATGGTGGATTCTCCTATTCTGGCGGGTAAGCTGACTTATGCAGATACTATACTAGATAATACCAGGGTAGAAATATACACTTACTCTGCAAATAATAAAATCAGTTCGACAGACTTGCTATCCAATATGTCTGGTGTGCTAGATGCTAGCAAACAGTTTCTAGTTGAGTTGCCTGTAGATCGATACACCTTTTTGTATCACTTTGAGCCTAATCCTCCAGGACAAACTGGCGCCTGGGAACATTCTTACAGCTCGGAGTTTGTCATGCCGGAAGGAGAGTTTACGCCAAGCCGAATGAAGTCTATTGAACACATTGCTTCACATGAGTTTTTTCACATTGTCACACCTCTCAATATTCATAGCGAGATCATTGAGCAGTTCAATTTTGTTTCACCTACTCCTTCGTCACATCTTTGGCTTTACGAGGGAGTGACGGAGTGGGCCTCCAATATCTTGCTGTATCGTGGAGGGAAGATGGACTTAAATGGATACCTGAAAGAAGCATGGAGCAAGAAGATCATGATCACTGAGAAATATTTCAGGGAAGACTGGAGTCTTCAGGATATTGCCTTGAGGTCGTACGCTGAGGAGGGGCAGAAACAATACGGCAATATATATTATAAGGGCAGTCTTGTTGCAGGCCTTCTTGATATTAGGCTTTTAGAACTTTCTGAAGGGAAGCTTGGACTGAGAGAGTTAATCCTGAATCTGGTTGAAAAGTATGGAAAGGGTAATCCTGTATCTGAGGAGACCTTCATTGAAGACATTGTTGATATGACCTATCCTGAGATAGGCGATTTCTTCAATAAATATGTACTTGGCAGCGAGGATTTGCCCTATGAAGAATATCTTAAGAAAATAGGACTCAAGATAGTAAGACCAGCTAAGCAACCTGTAAGTGTATTCAAAGCCAAAAAACTAACGTCTGAGCAAGGCCAACTATTTGATGCATGGAGTCAAAACCTGTCTTTACAGCGCTAGGTGATGACTAGTTGAACAACTCTTCAAGCATCTGCTCATTGTAGGCTAGAAAATCTGCTGAAATTCTATTGAATAGCTTGTCATAGGCACCATATCGCTCACGTTCTATATTGCCTTTTTTGACCTCTACAAAACCATATGGAAACTTTGGAAAAATGTTGTAATGCGAGAGCAAAAGCCCCTTTGGATCATCTTTGCCTGGTGCTGGATGCGTGGTATGCATCATCATGTCAGCACTGATAAATGATATAGAGTATCCTTCAAACTGAGTTACCACGTGAGCTGTAAGCCAGCAATCAATACCTGTAGCTTTGGATAAGTCTGCCAAGACATTGAGGAACTCTGGCGATTCGCCCCCCAGGTAGCTGGCAAGAAAAAGCTCAAAATCTCCACTTGTGGCATCAAGGTTATTTTCATTAAGTGTTTTCTGGAACTTAGCTTTTTTGCCAATAGCTTCATTTAAAGACTTTGCGGCCTGGGCATATGCATTCTTTTTTTCGTCAGTATCTAAATAACTTGATGGGAAAAGGAGCTCATAACCTTTTTCATCAAAAGCGTTTTTGATTCCACCAATGGATTTTTCATGAATATTGTTTACTATATGTCCCGGCTTACCGTCTTCAGAAGCATGCAAGTATGTAACATGAGCCTTTGACTTGCTGAAGTTATTTTCCATCACATAAAAAGATAGAAACCCTACTTTCCGAGAACCCAAAGCACTTTTATCGATCTATCCTTTTTTGATTTGTTTGCCTATTGACTCCTCTAGGGTCGAATTGACTATCACGTCTTTAAAGAACTTTTTGTCTGATTCCGTTACAAACTCAACAAATGTGCGTTGAGCAAAGAGATAAGTGGTGAAGGCAAAGCTTACTAAGGTCAGGAAGAGTCGAGGCATGATGAGGTTAAATTTTCTGCTAGATTACAAAAACATCTAATACCATGCAATACCTTATTTAGGTGAATTGATTACCTACTTCAAGTGAGGGGAGATGGTTTCACCCCAAATGTCATAACCTTTACGATTCATATGTAACCCATCTTCAATAAAGATATCCGTTTGCAGTTCTCCATTTTCCAACATAGGATTCCAGACATCTATGAAGATGGTGTTGTCCAGCTTTTCAGCCATAGAAGCAAGTTGATTATTTAGCGCAATGTATTCATACTTTAAAGACCACCTAGCAATACTGGGTTTGACCGAGATCAAGTAGACAGGTATGTCATCCAGAGCCTGCCTAATCAGCTTCAAAATCTTCTTTGTATCTTCCATCACTTCCTCGACGGTCTTGCCTTCGGCTAGATCATTGTCTCCTTCATAAAGGAAAACCTTTGATGGTTGATGATCAAGAATGAGCTCATCAACATAGTAAATCAGGTCACTCATTTGAGAACCTCCAAAACCATGATTGAGGATTGGTAGTCCGGGGAAATAGGTATTGATATCTTCCCACATCCTGATGCTTGAGCTTCCAGCGAAAATGATGGGGTCTTTGACTTGTTTCGAGCTTGTCCGGGATTGGATTTCAAGAATTTGATCTTCGAAACGTACAGGATCCTGGGCGCAAATGTCCATCATATAGCAAAAGGAAA
>JAHCMJ010000266.1 GCA_019192485.1 Cyclobacteriaceae bacterium HetDA_MAG_MS6
AGTAAAATCAGTGAAAAACGACCAAATGTTTTGCAGTGACCTAATGGTATTCGGAAGTGAATAGGGATTTATCATATTAGGCTAAAAAATATAAAGGGCGGTAGTTCCGTCTGAACTGCCGCCCTTTTTCAACATTAAGAATCAGCTATAGTTACTCACTATTTGAAAACAAACTTAGTAGCTAGTAAGCGCCTAATTGGACGGCATTCGGTGAACGGTTACCTGTATTCGATGAATGTAATTTTTACTCGATTAACAGCAAATAGGCTAATGAAGATTCACCGTATCCAACTAACATGCTGCTGGTAGTGTCCAAAAAGAAAACACTGATCAATATGAAAAATCTACTGTTGATGATTATCTGTGTCTTGGTACTAATAGCTTGCGAAGATGGTGAGCATATCACTTCTGTGGATCCAGTGCTCCTTGGAAGGTGGGTGCTGACAGAGCAGTTGGTAGATCCGGGGGATGGTAGCGGTAAGTTCCATCAGGTTGAAAGCAGCAAGTATATTGAATTTTTCGCTGATAGTACTTACCGCTCCAATGGCGTAATCTGCTTGATGAGTACAGAAACAAGTGGGCTAGAAACGGGTAGATATGACCCGAAAGAATTTCTTATCCTTCCTGACATATGCCCGGTGGATGGAGGACCTACCTGGAGAAAGATCTGGTATGCATTTGAAAATGACGACTTGATCCTGCGATATACCTGTATAGAACCTTGCCTACACAAATACAAGAAAGTGCAAATTGAGAAATAGCGGTGTCACCGTTCCAGAAGAAGTCTTTGCTGCTGACGGAAGCCATCTAACTCCACCGATAGCAGAATAACCCTGTCACTGATTGTTGGTAAGTTGTACTCAATTGGTTCGGTAGATGAGGTGCATCTCCTGGATTGGATAATCTGCCCAGTAATGCTGTAAAGCGTAATCACCATAGGGTTTCCGGAGAACTGCTTCTTGATGTTGATGTAAACAACATCCTTGGCAGGATTAGGATAGATTGAGGTCGCAATCAGCTTAGGTGATTTGTTGAGAGGATCTTCTTGAGGTCGATCAATTGCCGGCGAGGTAAGCAAAGATTTTCGCCTAGGGCTGTTTTCCAAGACTGTGCGCATCCTGGCCACCTGATCTTTGGTGAAGATGTTCAAGCAAGCATCATCGGTATAGTCCATATAGTTCTCGATCATCGCTGGGGTCCCCTCACAAGAGAGCTTATTGCTTGGACAATTGATAGTCTTTGTACTGATGTTGGGTGTGTCTGCGCAATAGTCATCTATTTCACAGCTGCCATCAAAGCCTCCGTGACCCCATGTGTGAAAAAGTCCTAGGAAGTGGCCTAACTCGTGAGTTCCCGTTCTTCCTAGATCGTACTTGGAGTCTATGACGGATTCGCCGAAATGCCAGTGATTAATGGCTATGCCATCAACCTCCAATACCGGGAAGCCAGACAATGAATCAATTCCCGGAGTATACCAGTCCCGCTCATGATCCAGACCTGGCAAATCGCCAACTGGAAATGTGGCGAAGCCCAAACCGAAATTTGGTATGCCGGGAGAGGACCAAACATTGAGGTAAAGCGCTGGATCCCACATAGAGTAATAAGCTCCAGCTAGCACCTGATTGTCTCCAAAGCCTGGAGGGTCTACGTTATTCATATTCACACGCACTATTCCGTCAGTAGGTTCACCTTTTGGGTCCCTCTGAGCCAATACAAATTCAATTCCGGCATCGGCTCCGTCTTCATGCTCATTAAAGCCCGGAGTCCCGGCCTTTCGTCTAAAGTCTTCATTGACAATTCGTATTTGTGCGTGTATTCGTTCGTCCGAAACATTCATTCCTTCGCCCGGAGGTTCACCAAAATGTAATACATGTACCACGACTGGTATTTGATAGATTTCCTCCACTCTGGCCGTGGATAAATCTCTTTTGCTGGCAAGCCAGGATTCAAAGTAAGCCTGATCGGTGGGTTTATATACTTTACATCTCTGGTCCTGTTGTTGAGCAGTTATAGGAGCATGCGCAAAACAGTAGACAAGGGATAGCAGAAACAGTTTTTTCATTGTAGATATAGTGTTGAAGAATGATTTCTCCGTCTACAACGAAACGAGGCCTCATCGGATGAGTTCTGATAGTATACAACAGGTGAACATGCAGGTTTTTCCAATTTTCAGCAATTCCCTTTCTACTATTCATACCTCAAAGATTCTACGGGATTGGTTTTTATGGACTGCAAGATTCTTATCAAAATAGTAGAGAATGCGATAGCGATGACCACGAAAAAAGGGATAGCAAAAACCATCCAACCCAAAGTAATCCTAAATGCGAAACCCTCAAGCCATGTTTGGAAGGCATACCAGGCTAATGGCATTGCAATGAGGTAAGACATACTGATGAGTAAAATGTAACGACTGGATAACAAATAAATCAAGTCTATTGCACCAGCGCCCAAGACTTTTCTCACGCCGATCTCCTTGGTGCGTCTCTGGATGGTGAACGCTGATAAACCAAAAAGGCCCAGGCAGGCAATTAGAATGGCCAGAATGGAAAAGGTGCCAAATGTATTTCCGAACCTTTCATCTGATTGGTATTGAATATCGAAAGATTGATCCAGGAAGAAATAATCCATGTGATATGGTTCAAAAACGCTGCTCCATGTCTCATGCACCTCCTGGACAATACGCTGGATATTTGCTATTCGTTCATCATACCTTAGGTCATTGTCTATATCTAATCTTACGAAGTAAAACTCTGACCATGTGCTGAGAATATATAGGATGGGTTCGAAATCCGAGTGCAGCGATACCTGATGATGGTCTTCGACAACCCCAATTACCCTTAATCCATTTTCGTTCCAAAAGCCATCCAGCCGTTGGCCAAGGGCCTGTTCTGCATTTTCAAAACCAAGCATTTTGGCCGCTTTCTCATTGATCACTACTTCTCCTTCAGTCCAGGGATCATCACCTCTCCGGTAGTAGCGACCAGCAAGTATTTCAAGTTCGAAAAAGTTAAAAAAACCTATATCCATCGGTACCAATCCTACACTGATAGATTGATCTTCGGGGGCGTTTTTGAGTCGAATTCTATCATTTGACCATCCGACAGGTTGCCCTGGAATTTCACCAGCCGATACGACGTCTTTGATGCCAGATAGTTTTTTGAGCTCAGTTCTGAACATGTTGTAGGAAGTTACATCTGTCCGGTCGTCGCTATGTATATTTCCAGGAGGTGCCAGTATTGCAAGTGTATCGTCGATGTTGATTCCCAGATCAGCATTTTTCATATAGGTGATTTGCTGATATACCGTGATGGTTCCGGCCACAAGTATGAAAGTAATAACGAATTGAAATGAAACCAGTACTGGCCGAATGTTAAATCCATTTCGTTTGATGCGCTTTCCGATAAGTAGATTGGTGACGGTAAGTGCTCGAACCATAATAGTGGGATACAGTCCTGATACCGCCGAACCCATAAAAACAAGCAAGACTAGGATGAGTACAGTTTCTTGATGCAAACGGAACTGAAATCCCGCCATCTCCGAAATCCAGGACGCCGAGATCTGTGTAAAGGTCAATGCAAGTACAAACGAGATTAGATTCAGTACCATGGACTCCATGACGAAAAGAGAAGATAGCTGCCGTCCAGAAGATCCTAATACTTTGCGAATACCGACTTCCTTGGATCGCTCGAGTGTTTTGACAAGCGAAAGATTCAAATAGTTGATCCAGGCGATAATGAGGATGATCAATGCTACGCCTCCCATGGCAAAGATCGTGCTTGGGTTCACCCCTGGCTTGAAGTTTTGAGGGACTTCGCTATGCAGATGTATGTCCTTTATGTTTTGTAGTCCAAACTGAACTTCGTAACCATATGAATCGAGCCGATCACCAAGATTTTCCTGATAGAGTTCATTTACCCTGCTGATTATATTGGGGATAATAGATGGGTCTGTAATCTCCAGATAGGTCATTACAGAAGTACTGGTAGTCCAGGACCATTCACTCTGGCCATCATAGTTTAGATGTGATGGCATCGAAATCAATACACTGAATTCGAAGTGAGAGTTTTCGGGCACATCAGCCATCACTCCCACTATCTCGTAAGTCACGGCTCCCTGGTTACCATCCAATACGACTGATTTTCCAATAGCCTCATCAGGGGTTTTGAAATATTTGCGAGCCGTAGAACCTGTAAGGATCATTTTTTCCGGTGCTCCAAACGAACGGAAGCTTCCTGCCACCAAAGGCAGGTCAAACATTTCAAAGAGCCCCAGGTCGACCAGGTATACGCTTGGCTCATCAAATGAGAGTACTTGTTGTTTGTTTTTACTGATCAGGGTGAAGTTGAGATAGCTGACGCTTTTGATTCGGGCTTGTCTGGCTACTTCAGGTTGACTTTCTTCCAGTGTGGGTCCCACCAACGGACGGCTGTACATAGACTTTCCTTGATAATCCCCAGACTTCGTAATTTCGGTATACAGCTGAAATAGTCGATCCGATTTTTGGTGATAGTCATCAAATGAAAGGTGAAAAGAGACGTACTGAGCTATAATCAAGCATGCTGCCATCCCAATAGCCAATCCGGTCACATTGATGACAGAAAAGGTTTTGTTCTTTCGAATTTGTCTGAGGACGGTATGTAGATAATTTCGGAACATTGCCTGGGTGTTTTATTCGTATCGTAGAGATTGAGCGGGATTGGCGCTAGCAGCCAAGTATGATTTGTATCCTACGGTAATGACTGCCAAACTCAGGGATCCCAATAGTGCCCAGATGAAGAACCCCAGATGCAAATCAATGCGGTAGGCGTACTCATTGATCCACTCTTGCATACCGAGGTAGCTCAATGGAGCGGCCAGTAAAAATGCTATAAATATCAGTATGAAATATTCTCTGGTAAAGACCCGGATGATGGAAAATGTACTGGCTCCAAAGACCTTACGTACACCTATGCTTTTAGCGTTGCTATTGGCTATAAAGGAGATCAGGCCATAAAGTCCTAACATGCTGATGATGATTGAGATAATGGTTGTAAACTGAATAACGCCATAGAGTAGGTCTTCAACCATATACTCCTGATCTATAGCCTTCGAAAGGTTGGTGGCAAGAAATACATCGTCAGGGAAAAAGGTTCGAAATGTATGCTCCATATCTGACAAGGCCTGAGTTTCAACTGAGGAAACTAACCGAAGCGCCATCAGCTCAATTCGGCTTGGCTCATAGCAGAAGAGTACTGGCCGGATAGCATCATGAAGTGACCCAGCATGAAAGTCAGGAGTCACACCTATAATGGTACCAATGCGATTGCCATTGAACTCTATTTTCCGACCAATAGATTCCTTGGCGGTCCAACCAAGCTTGGAGATAAATTTTTTATTGACTAAAACGTCATATGTACTGTCATTGATCGATCTCGCCTCAAGAGGTTTACCCTCAATGATGGGGATATCAAAGAACTCAAGATAATTTTCATCAACGAATTTCCAGAAACTTGTCTGACCGTCGACATAAGGTTGACCCTGGATAGTATATCCTGTTTGCCAGTCTCCATTGACCGAAAACGGCGATCCGTGACAGAGCGTTGCCTCTTCAATGTAAGCCTTTTGCTCGAAAGCTTGTTTGACTGTTTTCATTCGCTCATATGAGCCTTGAGGAAATCCCAATGTCACTACCCGGTCTTTATTAAAACCCAGTGGCTTGTTTTTTAGAAAATCCATTTGATCAGAGACAATAAAGGAGCAGATCAGCAATAGATTGGTAAAAACAAATTGCACGATCACCAGCATTCGTCGCAGGTTGAAGCTACCACTACCTCGCTTGCCAGTTATCTTTTGTGTGAGTGCTTGGATCGGCTGATAGGACGACATGACAAGGGAAGGATACAATCCACCAAGTAAGGTGACCAACACGATAAGGGCCGAAATGAACCAGACAATGGAAGATGAAAAAGACACTTCGTAATCCAGCGGAGTAAGAAAGGTATTGAGCTGACTGATCATGACTTGCGCTATAGTCATGGATAAGACCACCGAGATCAATACGATGATCAACGTTTCTGTCAAAAACTGAAAAATCAACTGACTTCTTGATCCTCCTAAAGTTTTTCGCACACCAACCTCACGAGAGCGTTTGATGGCCTGGGCTGTTGATAGGTTGACGAAATTCAAACAGGCGGTTCCGAGTAATAGAGCACCCATGATGATAAAGGCCCAGAGTGCTAGCGATGGAGCTACATAGCCCACACCGTCACCATAAAGTTCATCAGTATGCATTTGTGCAAGTGGTTGAAGTTTATAGATGGTCTTCAAAGCATGCTCTTCTGGGAAATATGTTTTAGGGATGTTCTTTAATGCAGCTTCAATCGTTCCCTTAGTCGTGTTCTCGTTTGTCAGGACAAAAAGACTCGCTGCCCATCTCATACCCCATTGTTTGAATATCCCCGGATTGAGGTTGCGTAGGGTCGAATGAGAGATGATCAGATCAAACGAAAGGTTGATGTTA
>JAHCMJ010000267.1 GCA_019192485.1 Cyclobacteriaceae bacterium HetDA_MAG_MS6
CCTTGTTTACTGTGCGATGGATTTAGAACCATTTAGAAGAAAAGAGTCACTGATTTCTAATTGTGAAAACGTTTCTGGAAAAATTGCATGTTAAAGTAGTCGAGAATGATTGGGGCATTACTTACTCAACTCCTGTAAAACACATATTCCTGCCGTGTGTTTGTATCAGCAATTTTGAACTTTGCTATTCGGTTTTGGCCAGATCGCCCTGCTATAGACTTGCCTTCAATCAAATTTCTTGAAGCACTATGAGGATTTACACTAGATGGTCACGAATCTTTCTCATTCGGAATTCAACTCCGATAGCAACCTCTTTGCCTTGTAGATATATTTGATCGCTGCGGCGATACCTCCGGCATGGACAGAAACCGTCCGATTATATTCATCATCAAAAATGAAATACCCGGGCAAGCTTTCGATATTTCCATCAAAGGCCAGACCCACCACTTCAGCATTTTGGTTAATTACCGGGCTTCCGGAATTGCCACCTATTATATCTGTTGTGCTGACAAAATTCAAGGGTGCTTTGAGTAGTTCTAAAGGTGGGTTATCCCACTTCTCCGGGAGGTTCCACGGAGACTCCTGATCATTGCTATAGTACCGATCATACAATCCAAAATAGGTTGTTTTATAAGGCGCGGTGGTACCATTATAGTCGTAACCTTTGACTACACCGTCTGCCATTCTAAGTGAAAATGTTGCATCAGGCGGGCTACTTAACCCAGAGACCTGAAAGGACACATTCATAACCTTACTTTGCAATTCAGCATTTTCAGCATTAATTCTGCTCAACACTTCACCAGCTTCTTGCAGCTTTTTAGGAAATACTTCGGCAAAAGCAACGAGAGGCTCTTTATCTATTTTGCTGGCTTTCAGTTTAAAGAATTTGTCCTGCTGGTTGAGTAAAATGCTTTTCTCCATCACATTGGCGGCTTTGGACGCTGGTTCCATACCATTGAGGAGATTAGTGACATAGTCCTGCCTGGAATGTTCTTCTAATTCTATCAATAAAGCAGTGAAAAGAGCTTTTTCAAAGTTTATATCGATTCCTTTTAAAAGATTGCTCAGCGCTTCTTTACTCTTATTGATCGCTTCTTCATTTTCACTATCAAGTGCGCTTTTATAGGCGCCTAATTGGTGGATGATTTGATTGATCTTTCCTCGCAATTCGTCCGGACCTAAGAAGACAGCTTCTGCATAGTACTTAGTAGCCTCTTTGGCATTTTCCTCGATCTGAATCCATGGATCATTCTCAGTTGTAGCATTTTTTCGCAGCGACTCTTCTTTCCGTCGCTTCTTTGTCATGAGATAGGGGTCATTAAGACCGTCCAATCTCCCTTCGTAAGCCTTTTCCGAATTACTTAGGCTAAAGGCCAGGTTGACAATGGAATCCTTGGCATAAACATCTTCCATCATTTCAGATGCTCGCAACAAAATATCCTTTCTATTTTTTACCAACGAAATGATAGCAGGGACGGAGACATCTCTTTGGTAGTACAACTGCGCCATGGTTAGGTAGCGACCTGTACTTCCAGGATTCCCAATGACAAATACGGGTTCATTTTCCTCTGCCCCTTTGGGATTGAATTCAAAATAATTCTCAGGCTGCAGCGGATGACCCTCATCATCGTAGGCTCTGAAAAAAGTAAAATCTAAATTGTATCGAGGATAAGTGAAGTTGTCGGGGTCCCCTCCAAAATAACCTAATGGTAGTTCAGGGTAGAGTACCAAACGCACATCGCCATAACGTTTGAATCCGTAAAGTGAGAATTTTCCGCCACTATAAAAAGTCCTTGTTTCTAATTCAAGTCCAACCCAATCCTCTTTTTCGCTGTACCGCTTTTTAATCACACTCAATGCCGAATCAACTTCCAGTTTACTTTTCGCCACTTCTTCTGTGATATCTGCAATCATGACCATTTGATCTACAAACAGATCCGGGACTCTGCGTTCTTCTTCCAAGGTTGTCGCATAAAAGCCATTTTCATCAAAGTTTTCTTCTTCACTCATTACTGAGGATACTACGCTACGAGAGCAGTGGTGGTTGGTCATGATCAACCCGCTAGAGGATATAAATGAAGCAGAGCACCACGTGGCAAATCGAAGAGCAGATTTTCTAATATCATCCATCCATTCTTGGGTTGGGGTGAAGCCGTAGACCTCCTGAAAATATTCCACGGGCGGGTTTTCGAAAGTCCACATTTTCCCCTGGTCGAAACGTCCAGGCTGAACATTATCCAGATTGGGGGTTTGTTGAGCAAAAATGACTAAAGGGATGAACAGGAATGGAAGGATGATGTATCTCATGACTTGGTAATGTCGATTAGTAATTAAGAAAACCCTGCTAAGCAGATCAATGCAATATTGTTGCATATTTAGATGAACTCAAAAAAGAAACAAGAAATTGTAAGACTCGCGTCGTCATGCATGCCTAAGTAAATTTACGCATAACTCAAAATATTCACAAAACCGAAAACCTGATTGTCTAGAATATGGAGGACATTTTGCATACAGAAAATATGTTGATAGCAGGGGTACAACAGTAGCCCTCATTTCAAGTGCAAGATGGACAGGTACCATCTATAATTAGATTAACTCTTTCTACTGAATATCCCTTGGGTACACTTACTTGAGGGACTTCCCTGTCATCTAAGCATTCTATTTGCCCACAACGGTTGCATTTGAAATGGATATGATTATCAAAACGATGCTTCGAGGTGCTTGACTGATCAAACAAACCATAAGTTGCCATACCACTTTCGTTTGGGATTCTATGTAGTACTCCAGCTTGCAGGAGATTGTTGAGGGTACGGTAGATGGTTACCCTGTCGTATTGTCTGTATTTGTTTTCCAAATCTCGTTGAGAATAAACACCATTTCCTTCCAGAAAGTGTTTCACTACATGCACTCGGCAATCAGTGATTCTCAGGTTATGAAACTTCAGTATAGCTATGGATGCTTCAGACATGGTTGGGGTTTCTCACGAACAATATTCTTGCATTTTGGATAAAGACTACGAAATGTTATTTCAATGAAAACACATTCTCTTGCTAATCCAGGCAATATTAAGGAGTGAAGGATCTAAAAGCAACAATGTTGCATTTATGTAGTTCTAGTATAGTTTTACTTTTAGTTTAACAAATATAAATGCGACATCAAATGATATTAAGCGGATTGGAAATGCCAAAACGGATGAGAAGGATAAAAATCTCAAAATTAGAATGAAAATACTTTCAGTTACACAGTAATAGAATAATGAAGAAAATAGACGAACAGCTAAAGGAGCGAAATAATTTTGAACTTAATGGGGATGCGCATGTGATGACCTCGGTTGAAACACCCGTGAGAGATGATGCCTTCGTAAAGTCAGACCAGGAAAAGATCAACAATATTGAAAAACTTTTTGCCGAAATCATGGATGAGTTGGGGTTAGATCTCGCTGACGACAGTTTGAAAGGAACACCCTATCGAGTGGCTAAAATGTACGTAAAGGAGCTTTTTCATGGACTTAACCCGGAGAATAAGCCTTCATTATCCGTATTTGACAATAAATACCAGTATAATAAAATGTTGGTAGAAAAGGACATTACTTTTTCATCAGCCTGCGAACATCACTTCCTGCCAATCGTTGGGAGGGCACATATTGCCTATATCTCTTCAGGTAAGGTGATCGGATTGTCGAAGATCAACCGAATTGTGGAGTACTACGGTAAAAGGCCTCAGGTACAAGAGCGGATGACGCTACAAATTTTTAAAGAACTCCAGGAAGCACTTCAAACAAAAGATGTAATGGTCGTAGTGGAAGCTGAACATATGTGTGTATCAACCCGTGGCGTCAATGATAAGACTAGCCGAACCACAACGCTGGAGTACGGAGGAAAATTTGACAATGAGAGCCTAAGAAATGAGTTTTATCAATTGATTTAAAACCTCAAAAGAAATCTTCGTTGAAATAGGAAGGAACATTAAAAGCTTCTTAACAGAATGGGTGATTTGGGATTGTTATTAGTAAATCACAGATATCAATGCATTGTGCACCTTTAATTGAATAGCTGATACCAAACGTTTCCTAAAGGTTGGTGAACTTTTGTAGATTAAAGAAAAAGTAACTCCAGAGATTATGTTTTTATTCAACGTATTTCTTAATTGCTTTTGTTTAAGCCAATCTTCTAAAATCGTGTACGAATCAAACTGAAAAATGACTAGATCTTTTTTTTTACTTATGTCCATAGTAGGTCTCATGACGATGCATGCCGGTGCTCAACATCTTCATGATGGCCTACATCATTGGGAGATTCCAAGTAAGGACCCCGATCGGATCATTCTGACATTCCATGGTGATCCAGCTACGAAAAGAGCAGTAACCTGGCGAACCGACAGCACTGTTGACCAGGCGGTGGCACAAATTGCGGGAGCAACAGAGAACTCAAAGTTTACCGATGATGCTGTGACCCTAGAAGCTGAAACTGAGTCATTTGATCTTGGTTTATACAAGGGGAATTCATCTCTTAAAGTACATTATCATAGTGTAATATTTGAAGGGTTGAAATCCGATAAGCTTTACGCCTATCGGGTAGGGGATGGTCAAGGGCACTGGTCTGAGTGGATTCAGTTTCGTACGGCCAAATCAGACTATTCGCCAACTCAATTCGTCTATTTCGGAGATGCTCAAAACGATGTACTTGCGCATTGGTCACGGGTGATCCGTATGGCTTACCAAACCGCCCCCGATGCTTCCTTTGTGATACACGCAGGAGATCTCATCAATAATGCGCATAGAGATAAAGAATGGGCAGAATGGTATAAGGCAGGAGGCTTCATTCATAGTCAATGGACAGCAATACCTGTTGTAGGAAATCATGAGTTTTGGCCCGTTAGGGAGGGGGAACCTAAGAAGCTCTCTATCCAATGGAGACCACAGTTTACGCTACCCGTTGAAAAGGATTTGGAATCAGCACTTCATGAAACAGTATACACGGTAGATTACCAGGACATTCGTGTTATCGTCCTGAATTCAAATGATCAGTTGGAGGCACAGACCAAGTACATGGAAAAGCAACTCAAAAATTGCACCGCCAAATGGAAGATCATCACCTGTCATCACTCCGTATTTTCCCCGGCTAGAGGTCGGGACTTTAAGTTTGCCAGGGAAAATTGGAAGCCACTTCTTGATAAATACGAAGTTGATTTAGTGCTCAACGGACATGATCATACATATGCGAGGGGTCACGTTCCTGTTCGAACTACTGATTCGGAAAACACCGATAAACTTGGAACAGTTTACGTCACCTCTGTCAGCGGCCCCAAACAGTACGACCTCGATACTGAACAATTAAAATCCTATGCAGATCAGGGATATCAATTAGACCATTCGGCCGAGCAAACCCAATTTTTTCAGGTCATTACAGTCGAAAACGACAAACTGACGTATGTAGCTTATACTGCATTAGGAGAAGAATATGATCGCGCCGTAATTAGAAAAGACTTTGCTACAGGCAAGAAGGAATTACAAGGAGAATAATGTGAATCTTGAACACTGTAAAATATTCTTGATTTCCTGATCGTAGACATCGCTACGAAGAGTGTCCAGAAAACTCACCAATGCAACTGATAAACTTAAATGCAACAATGTTGCATTTACTTTTTTGTAAATTATATTTACAGCAAAATTGAGTTTTTAAAAATTCGAATGAGGAATCAATCACTTGCTATCGCTCTTAGTATAACAGCGTTGATTGCCTGTAATGGTAAAAAGAAAGCGAATGCTGACCTACAAGAGGCTTTTAAACTTCATGAGGAGGCTATACTAATCCGCCAGGAGACGGAAGGCCAGTTGGAGACTCTTATAACGAATTCAGATTCTTTATTTATAATAACATACGGCGGGAGGCTGGATTCCATCACGTGGTCTCTCCAGGCGTGGGATGAGCAGCTAGTAGAAGTACCTGGCTTTGAAGAGGAACACGATCACTCCGGACACGACCACCATCATGGTGAACTACCTGAATTGCATCCTAAGCAGCACTTAGAAGTCCAGCAACATTTGATAGGAGAAATCAAGATTATCGCAGAAGATGTCAGACAAATAGTCGAAAATAGAAACCGTTATAAACAGTGATGACACAGAAGCGATATGCAAAGTTAGAAATGGGAGCTAGGTCTAAATCCTGCAAGGCTATATGATCGAAGTTCATAGATGAATTGGAGGGGTAAAAAAGACTGATTTTGGGAATAAAGGAGGCTTTACCGATGCCATCCTTAGGTGCTCATGAATACGACCTGTTCCAAAATAAAGAAAAAAACAACAATGAATTTGAAAGAAAACTATGCAATCATTGAACTGGAAGAAGGAACTCGACTGGCGCCCCAGTTCGAGAAGAGAGGGGGTCTGCTCCCAGTAGCTGTGCAAGAAACAAGTACAGGGCAACTCCTAATGATCGCCTCAATCAATGAAGCAGCTCTGCATCACACCATAAAGACTGGG
>JAHCMJ010000268.1 GCA_019192485.1 Cyclobacteriaceae bacterium HetDA_MAG_MS6
CAACAACTAGGATGTCTACATCGGTGGCTGATGAGGTTTTGGCTTCGCTCACCAACCCTCCGGTCATCAGTAGAAGTAGCAATGTCAGTTGGTGCAGCGGCTTCATTTAGGGTTCAATACGTTATTTTACGAAAATACAATTCCAGCTAGGAAAACCAAATCTCAGGTGTTTAAATTAATTGTTCCAATGATAATTTAAAAGCAGCCTTAGCAATTTCAGTTTTACTACGGTTTTCATGATGAACCTTCTCCAATGCGTTCAATATCGTCATTGATATATCTCGAAAAATCTCATCATCAGTGATTTTTCTGTCATTTTTAGGGTCCATCAGGTATCCGAAGGTTCTGGCCATACCACAGTTGGCAATAAAATCTGGTATCAGTGAGACCTTTCCATCTACTAGTTCAGCAATCTCTCCATAAAAAATCTCCGGATCACGAAAAGGCACATTTGCACCGCAAGAAACAACTTCAAGACCATTATCGATCATCAATTCAGCCTGCTCGCCAGAGACTAATCGCGAAGCAGCAGCTGGGACAAATATCTCAGCACCACTTGACCAAATACGGGAATTGCACTCTTCAAAGGTCAAGAGATTTTCGGTCGCTAACCTATTGCCTTCGCGGTTGTAAAAAAGCTTTTTCACATCTTCCAGATTCAAACCTTGCTCACTCAGAACCCCTCCATTTTTGTCGATAATACCTCCGATCTTCACACCATATTTTGCCAAGTACAACGCAGCGGTAGCGCCGACATTGCCCCAGCCTTGAATAATGGCTTTTTTCATCGTGATATCTCCCGTCCACAAGTCATAATAATGTCGAATAGATTCCGCCACACCAAAGCCTGTGATCATATCCGAAACCGTATACTTTTTATCAGAGGTGGGTACATACTCTTGATCCTCTAAGATTTTCGAAACTCCTTGACGGAGTCGTCCTATCATATGAATCTTCTGAGGTTTCGGTGGATTGAAGTGGCCATTGACAACACCCTCTTGTGGATGCCACAACCCAAAGTCCTCAGTAATGGGAATCACCTCATGTATTTCATCAACATTGAGATCACCACCAGTGCCATAATAGTTTTTCAATAGCGGGTAAACCGACTTGTACCAACGTTTAAGTACCTCATCCTTCCTAGGGTCGGAAGGGTCAAAATTGATACCAGATTTAGCTCCGCCAATGGGCGGGCCGGAAATAGTAAATTTTATTTCCATAGTCTTTGCTAGTGACTCTACCTCATGACGGTCAAGTCCTTTCCTCATTCGTGTACCTCCTCCAGCTGCTCCACCACGTAAAGAGTTGATCACTACCCAGCCTTTCGCCTCTGTTTTGGGGTCTGACCATTCAAACACAATCTCAGGAGTCTTTTGCTCAAATTTCTTCAGTAATTCTTTCATTGGTTTACGCTGCTCATTCGATAGAAACTCAGTATTTCTGTAAGGATAGAGAAAGAAAACGTCAGAATACTCTGCTTTGCTTCTGAGGTCTGACCTCACCTATCTGGTTACTACATTTTTGGGCACCCAAATCTAATCAAATTAGTCACTGTCACCTGGAAATAAACACCTTTCCAAAGTCTCTCAAACTACCAATCGATTGCAAAGCATACATTCAATTAGTTTTGTCATTGAAATCATCAAAAGTTTAACTAGAAATTGGCACCAGAACATCGGATTGTCATAGATGCCGGCAACACCCGGATCAAGGTAGCGAGGTTTTCAGATCAGGAGCTCATTGAAACTATAGTATTCTCTGACTGGAAGGCTGCAGAAGAATTTTTGCAAGCCCAACAGGTTCCCATGATCATTAGTTCGGTCGCTAAAAACTACGTTGATCTCCCGGAAAGTGTCCTGGATAGGAAACCTCTTTTGCTTTCTTCCAATACGCTCCTGCCTATTACATTATCCTACGATACCCCAGAGACCCTGGGAAATGACAGGATTGCTGCCGCTGTAGGCGCCACGGTCTTATTTCCCAACCAGGCATGTTTGATCATTGATCTGGGTACCTGCAATAACTATGACCTGATAGATGCTGATGGTGCTTTCAACGGGGGAGCTATCTCTCCGGGTTTTGAAATGAGAATGAAATCCATGCACCACTTTACCGAGCGGCTACCGGATATCTCGTCGGATTGGAAGAATATTCCGCTGATCCCTATGGGGAAGACCACCTCAACCTGCCTATTGAGCGGTGCATTTCAAGGACTCGTCTATGAAATCGACGGATATATCGGACAATTCGACCAAGAATTTGCAAATCTTAACGTTATTCTTACCGGAGGTCATGCTCCCTACTTTGAATCCTACATAAAAGCCCACATCTTTGCAAGCCCTGAAATTGTGCTGATAGGATTAAATCGAATTTTAGATTATAATGAGGCGTCATAGTATTCTTCCCGCCATTCTGTTTTTCATCGGGTCTTTGGCGCTTCAAGCCCAGACGGTGATCTCTCCTTATACCAATGCCGGTTTAGGTGAATTGCAACATACTGGTCTCCCTCACAATGTCGCTATGGGGGAAATCGGAATAGGTACTCCCTCAGTATGGCACATCAATAATCAAAACCCTTCCTTCTTGGTCAACAATACGCTAAGCACTTTTCAGGTAGGCTTTCAAGGAGACTTCAGGAATTTCCAAAGCAATACTGCTGAAGCCAGCGACGCTGCGGGCAGTCTTCGATATATGGCAGTAGCGTTTCCCATCAAGGCGGGTAAATGGTCCACATCCATTAGCCTATTGCCTTATAGCATTGTGAACTACAATCTTTTTAATACTCAACAAATCACCGACTCTGTACGATCAGTCAACAAGTATCTTGGCTCAGGCGGACTTAGCCAAGTCAACTGGTCTCACGGTTTCCGTTTATACAAAAATTTGTTAGTTGGCGTGAGCCTGAAATATGTTTTTGGATCTATTTCAAACGAAGTTCAAAACTTCCTTGATGGTCCCCAGGGTTTTATATCCCCCTACATCATTGAGTATTCAGAAGAAACCTCTTATTCGGATGTTACTTATTCCGTAGGTGTATCCAATAGATTTGCACTTTCAAAAAGCAAATTTTTGAATGTAGGAGCCATATTCGAGCTTTCAGGTACTTTGAAAGGTGATCGTAATGTGACTTTCTCAAGGTTAGCAGCTACCACGGGAGGTATCCTGCAAACGAGTGACGTACTCGCCGATGGATCCGTAGAGTTTGTTCTACCAAGGGAGATGGGATTTGGAGTTTCCTATGAATACGCCAATAAATATCTGATTGGTCTCGACATGACTATGAGAAATTGGGGCACCGAAACAGAGGAAGGAGTGACACTTAACAATGCATTTAAAATCGCTCTCGGAGGTGAGATAACTCCTGATTATCAGAATGTTAGAAGGTACTGGAGCCGTGTCAATTATAGATTTGGACTCAACTACCGACAACTGTCTTACCTGGTTAATGAAACTAAGATTAATGATTTTGGTATTAATTTTGGTGCTTCTTTTCCAGTGAACAGTGTTTCCAGTGTGGATACAGGGTTCAAATTCGGATGGAGAGGTACTACCGACAACGACCTAATAAGAGAGAGATACATTCAAGTTGTTTTCGGCATTACCATCAACGATCGATGGTTCGTAAAAAGAAGGTATGACTAAATGATTAGAAAATGAAACATTCATTAAAAGCTCTAATTATCCCAATGTTTGCGCTCTTTGTTGCAGTTAGTGCAGTTGCTCAGCCTGGTTGGGAATGGGGTGACCAAGTAGATGTAGCCAAGGAAAAGAATGCACTCTACACGGATATGTTAAAAGCAGGAAAGTACTCAGAGGCTCTAGATCCATTGACCTGGCTGCTTGAGAACGCGCCAAAATTGAATAAGTCATTGTATCAAAACGGAGCGAAAGTCTTCCAGGGCCTCGCGGAAAAGGAAACTGATGCAACCAAAAAAGCGGAGTATGCAGAAAAACACCTGGAAATGTTCGATAAGAGAATCGAATACTTTGGTCAGGAGGCTTTTGTATTAAACAGAAAGGTCTACCCAGCCTACAAATACTATAAGGATAAGAAAGGTAAGTATGCAACGCTATTAGAAATGTATGATCGGGCATTTGAGCTGAACGGCAATGATTTCTATGACAATAACCTCGTAGCGTATATGGATGTAGTCAGGAGATACAAGCTGACTGGAGGAGAGATTGATGATCAGCGGATATTAGATGTCTATTTCGGAATCAAAGATGTCATCGATGAGAAGAAGAAGTCTGCAGATTCTAAAAAAGCAGCAAGGCTGGAAAGAAATAGTGATACTATTGACAAGATGTTGTTAGGCACAGTAGATGTAAACTGTGAATTTGTTGAAAACAACCTGGGACCCAAACTTGAAGAGACCGGAGAAGTGAAACTGGCTAAGCAGATTTTCGGACTCCTGCTAAGCAACAAGTGTACAGATAGCCCACTCGCTGTCAAGGCAGCGGAGATCGTCAATGAAAACCAACCTGACTATGGCATTGCCAAATTTATTGCTGGCAAAGCAGCAAAAGAGGGAGATGTTTCCAAAGCTTTCGATTACTTCAACAAAGCAGCTGACTTAACAGATGACAACTTGGAAAAAGCTGAAATTCATTTGAGTATAGCCCGACTCCATATCAGGCAAAATGACAAGGCATCGGCACGAAGAAGCGCTAGGAAAGCCCTGGCATTTGACCCCTCTGCCAAAAATGCCTATAAACTTATAGGCGATCTATATATGACAAGCTTTGAGGATTGCAAAGGTGGTGTCAAGAAGGTAGATGACAGAGCTGTTTTTCTTGCTGCCTATAAGATGTACCAGCGAGCAGGTGATTCGAAGTCCATGGCCAATGCTAAGGCGCAGTTCCCATCTATTGAGGACATCTTCAACGAAGAGTACGCAGAAGGTCAGACGCTGCAAGTGGGATGTTGGATCAATGAATCAGTGACCATTGAAAGAAGACCTAACTAAGTCTAGGTATCACAATATCAACTCGGCTGTAGAATTATTCTACGGCCGTTTTTTTTTATTGATCATCTTGCTGGAAATTTTTCCTGCTTGCCAAAACAGGAAAGAACTGCTCACACAGGAAGTCTATGAGGGGCCTATCATTGAAATGGATAGCGTTTTCACCATCATGAGCGACTCTGCCAAGGTACTGGTACGCCTAACCGCACCTAAGCAACTTAATTTTGAAGGGGGAGATAGGGAATGGCCGCAAGGAATATTTCTGGAACTTTTGGAAGATGATGGACAGACAGTCGAGTCTACATTTCGCTCCAATTATGCGAAGTATACGCAAAAGGACGACGTGTACAAAGGAGAGGGAGATGTGTTGGTCAAGAACAGCCAAAATGGTGATGAACTAAGTACCGAGGAACTTTTCTGGACACCAAAAGATGAACTTTTCCACACAGAAAAATTCGTTACAATTGTTTCAGATGGAGAAATCCACACCGGAGAGGGGTTGACAGCGGATCAGGATTTTTCTACCTATACGATTCATAAGCCAGCAGGTACCATCAGTATAGAAGAGGATCAATGAAAACCGCCGATATAGTACTATTCACACTGGCACTAGGCTTTTTTGTTATAGGTATTCATCAATCAATGGTCTTAGGCATTGCTGAAGCCTATTGGATTTTTATGTTAAGCTTGTCTCTGCTATTTTTATATGGATATCGCAAAAACAAAGGCGATCAAGACGATAAATCGTCCAATGTCTCAAGGAAACACAAAAAATAATGGATGACCCCGCTTTGATAGTATTGGTCGTCGCAGTCAGTCTGCTTTTCTCAGCGTTTTTTTCGGGTATAGAAATTGCCTTTATTTCCTCAGACAAGCTACATATTGAGCTATTAGGTCAGAAAGGCACTCTTGCAGGAAGGATTTTATCCCGATTTCAAAAAAGGAGGTCTCACTTCCTGGCCACTACGCTGGTGGGTAACAACCTGGCCCTTGTGACCTATGGTATCTTCATGGCCAAACTCATCGAGCCGTTTCTAGTAGAAAGCTTACCGGAGTTTCTTCAAGGAGAGGTGATCATTCTTATTATCCAGTCTCTTATATCTACTATTCTTGTACTCTTTACCGCAGAGTTTATCCCGAAAAGTGTCTTCCTTCTCAATCCGGATTTTTTGCTCACCCTTTTCGCAGTACCGATGGCGATTATTTACTACGTGATGTACCCCGTCGTTTACCTCGTAGTAGTCATTTCTAATTTTATCATTCGGGCCTTTGGTTTTGACTACTCTGAGGACAAGCCTGTATTTGGACTCACCGATCTTAACAATTATATCAAGAAAAATGTAAGGTCTCAGGATGAACAGGAAGAGGCAGAAGTAGACGCAAAGATCTTCAACAATGCGATAGAGTTTAAAGAAGTTAAGGTCAGAGAGTGTATGATCCCGCGTACGGAGATCATT
>JAHCMJ010000269.1 GCA_019192485.1 Cyclobacteriaceae bacterium HetDA_MAG_MS6
CGATAAATTGGTAGTCCATTCTGCGAAAGTACCATTCCCACCGTAGTCTTCATAGCCTGTCCCGGTAAAGCCTGAATTGCCGGTTTCAGTTGTCGTCCCAGATCTGGTGGAGAAGTTCTCCGCTTGTATTTCCACACCTCCTCCACTAGGAGCTGCCGTCGTAACATTTAGCGGACTACTAGCTGCAGAAAAATTGCTGGCTGCATCTTTAGCAACTACCGTCATTGCATGAGTTGTGTTTGCCGAAAGACCAGTGATGCTAGCAGATGTCCCGGTCACAGAAGTTTCGAGATTACTGTCTCTATATACATCATAGCCTACTACCCCAACGTTGTCGGTCGAAGCATTCCATGATAAAGTAAAGCTGGTCTCTCCTATTGCCGATGAAGCCAATCCTGATGGAACAGACGGCGCTTCGGTATCAGGAACAGCGCTGGTGGTCACAGTCTCCGCCGCACTAGCGGCTGATATGTTGCCTGCAGCATCGCGAGCCGTCACCGTCATATCATAGGCAGTACTAGCTGACAAGCCAGTGACGGCTAGGGAAGTGGTTGCGGTAGTACCTATTGGTGATCCATTCTGAAAAACCTCATATAGTGTGACGCCTACATTATCTGTGGATGCACTCCAGCTAAGGGTAAAGCTGGAATCTGTGATATCCGATGCTGCCAGCCCAGAGGGTACTGTAGGAGCTTCAGTATCTCCGCCACCACCAGACGAAACTACCTCCAGATAGTCTACATCTGGTTCTGAGGCACCTTCCGTATCTCTCAACTCGATGGTATTGCTACCAGGATTGAGGTTGGCGGTGACAGATTGGATCTCCCAATTGTAACGGGCGGCACTGGTACTGATGGTACCTACCGGAGAATTGTTGACAAAAACACCCATAGTACGTGTACCACCGGGCGCCGCAACGCTAAAGTTGAGGTCGTGAGCTCCTCCGGAAGCTACGCTATAGCTCCATGAGATATTGAAGCCTGCATTGCCGTCTACAAAAGACCCCCCGGACGCCGATGGATGATTGGTCAATACTCCTCCGCTGAAAGTCGCATCTTCAGCCTCCAGGAAGTTAGGTGATCCCCCGCCTCCACTAGTAGTTACAGGAAGTGCTGAACTAGCGGCTGAAATATTACCTGCAGCATCTCGGGCTGTTATGGTCATATCATAAGTAGTGCTCGCAGCCAGACCTGTCACATTAAATGAAGGTGTAGAAGTAGTGCCGATCGATATGGTGTTTTGAAAAACTTCATAAAGGGTGACACCAACATTATCAGTGGAGGCATTCCAATTCAACACAAAGCTATTCTCAGTTATTGAAGCAGCGCTTAAGCCATTGGGGACTGAAGGTGCTTCCGTATCCCCAGGTGTACTAGAACTGTAAGTTACACTGAGCTCAGGCGCATCAGCACTACTTCCGGCAAAGTCGAAAGTTCTTGCCGCTCTTTTATTGGCTGATGATGCACTGACTATGATCACGATATTATTATTAGCCGTCCAACCTGATCTATTGACCACTTCCTGAATGATGCTGGTGAGATCAGAACTGGTGTAAGTAGTGCCTAATGTCCAATCGGTAGGATTCCAATCTACTGAGGCTGTTGTCGTGGACCTACTTGAAATATCACCAGTAGCGGTACTAAACTGCGCTGCATTATCAGACGCTTGCGCTCTAAAGGTAAGTGTATTGCCTCCTGTATTAGTATCCTTTGCTAAAAAGTCAATCGTAGCTGATTCGATCGTCGCACCCTGAGGCACATTGAGTTGAAATCGCATAGCATTGAGGTCAGTACTTCGAATATCGAGATCATTGCTGGTCAAATTCATGGCACCTGTGCTGATGGTTTCCTCGGCATCATCGTTGGTAGTTGAAACCCTATCAGTCACCGTGGTCGAACTTGATGGGCTAGCTGTAGTCACACTCAGGGCGGTACTTTGAGCTGATGCGTTTCCAGCTGCATCCCTGGCCAATACGGTCATAGAATAGGTTGTAGAAGCACTCAATCCGGTAATCGCCAGGCTGGTAGTAGTGGTGGTTCCAGCGGAGTTACCATCTCTAAACACTTCATATTGGCTTACTCCTACATTGTCTGATGCAGCGTTCCAATTGAGCACAAAACTATTTTCAGTCATTGAAGTCGCATTTAATCCATCCGGGATAGATGGTGCTTCCGTATCAGGAGGAGGGGGTGTACTATCCTCAATGTCCATGCAGTAGTCATCCACATTCAGAATATCGGATGCAGTAAAAAACCAAACGTTCAATCGCTGCGTCCCTGCCGGAGCATCTGCTTGTATCTGATATTGTTGCCAGGCTGTCGAGGTTATCGTGACATTTGTGGCAGCGAGCGTGTTGCCGGCAGCATCCTTGAAGTCTAAACCCGATCCACTGAAACCATTGGTAGAATCTACCTTGGCAGAAAACCTGACGATGACATTGGTACCTTCTGCTAAAGGCTGAGCAAATTGCTGCTCCATGCCTGCCTGACCTGTTGCCTGTGCGGAGCTGCTTCCATCGACAGCATCACTTACTGTCGTGATCACTCCCTCGTTCAGCGTCCACCCTGTCAATCCGCTTTCAAAACTTGCGTTTTGCAGTAATGAAGTACAGTTAAGATCTGTAACCGTCACAGTGGAGTTCTCAATAAAGCCCCCTTCCTCAGTGGTTACTCTCACTTGCGTAGATCCTATACCTACACCTGTGACTACTCCATTAGCATCTACGGTGGCGATCGATGGGTTGAGTGAGCTCCACGTGACATTCTTATTCGAAGCATTAGAAGGTAAAACACTGGCCGAGAGTTCTCCATCACGAGAGAGTGAAAGCGTCAATGAAGTAGGGGAAACTGTAACACCCGTGACTGGCTCAAAAGTGCCAACGGATACGTCAATCACATCTACACGAGCACCATCTAGAGACACTACTCTCACCTGCGTGATACCATTTCCCGTGGCCTTGAGTGTACCATCTGCATCTACGGTAACAATGGCCACATTCGCTGAGGACCATAGCACAGTTTTGTTGGTGGCAGACGATGGAGATATAGTAGCACTCAATTGTACCTCGTCTCCTATATTAGGCAAGGAGATACTTCCTCCCTGATCTATGGACACAGAAGATACGGCTGTAAATCCTCCCGATACAATATTGACCGTTTGGTCGCCCCCAGAAGAAGGACGAGATATCAATCCTTTGTCATCATATGCTACTGCCGTAAGTAATACATTGTTGGTCCCAGCGGGTAATGGCGGATTCCAGAAAAACTCAAAGTTATTGGCCTTGTCTTCGCTCCAGCCGATGAAGTGTTCCTCGTAATAGTATTCAACCCTTCGTGTGTCAGCCGAAGTCGTAGCAGAAATAGTGGCACCCTGAGCACCTATACTCGACGGCACATTGATGCTCACTGTAGGTCTGCTATTGAACTCATAAGAGCTGGGCGAAGCGCCTGCCAGGAACCCGTAGGTCAAAGATGCTGGCGCCATATTTTGGGATACGGTAAACTCGCCTCCGGGTATGGCATATCGATTCGGGATATGCTGCTCCATGATAGGCCAGTTCTGGTATACATAATCTGGATACAATAAGGTCTTTGCATAATCTTCATCTCCAGTAAATCCAGCTTCGAACCCATTGATAAAATCAGGATTTTGATAGCTACCGTACGTCACGTAACCTAATAGCATCTCATTGCTGTAGACCTTACTATTGTAGTCATCGTTGATGAACCAGGAGTTAGGGTGAAATGTAAATCTTTGAGATTTTTCCCCTAAGCCATTGATCCAAGTCATGTCTTCCTGGTTTCCACCAAGAAAGAATGCAGTAGAAGTATGTACAGCGTCTGCATATTTCTGATCACTTGAAATCAAAGAGGCATTGATCAATGAAGTCAACATAGGTGTACTTTGCATTCCCAGGAAATGTGCTTTTCGGGTATCGAAAGCTACGCGCATACCTCGCTGATCATGCGGAGTAATATATTCGCTGTCGGCCATTCCCAACACCACATTTTTCACATCTGATTGAAAGGCAATGTCCAATCCAGGAAAGCTTGATGGTAGAGTTGTATACAACAGTGCACCATACTCCCACCAATGCGGAGTCCCCCAACCTTCTTCAGCAGATTGGTATTGATTATCATCTAGCATGCCAGTTTTAAAACTAGTCTGATACGATGTATTCTTAGTACGGATGTACAAAGCTACAGCGGCCAGATGTCTCATCTTCTTCATATTCACACCATAGAGGCTCTCGTCTCCGGGTTCCTGATTCGTGCTTGCCCAATTCCAGGCATTGATAGCTTCAGTCTCCCACTTGTCTCTATCTGCATTTCGCCCGATGGCATCCATATTCTCAGCATACATAGCGGCCATAGCAGCATACGCAAAAGTGGCGTAAGGTCCCTCAGCCGTAAAACGAAGGTCACGATTGTCTTGCCAGGAAGGGAAACCGTCCAGAGCACCAGCATCTACACCAGCATATACACCGGGGACACCTCCAGTGGTCAACCCTCGGGACTGTCCTACGTTTTTACCTCGCTCGTAGTACTCCATGAGCCATCTCGCTTCGTCAAGAATATCAGGGATCCCGTTGGTTCCCTCATCTATCCAGGCGCTGGTATTGCTGAGTTTATATCTATTGCCTACATCGCCGTCACCGAAGTTGCCCGGGCTGATCATGTATATCACATTCAAGGATATAGGGACATGGACGTGTTCACCGTAAGTGTCCCAATCCCCTGCATCATGATACCACCCCCAGATAGGAAGCGTACCCTCGAAATCTGAGGGCTGAGATACGTGCTGATGTCTGGGGTCTTCCAGCCATCGCCAGTTTTTATCGTATCTAAACCTCGACTCCGGGATATCATCAGGATGATAATCTCTCGGGTACTCTCTGCCAGGCTCAATCTCCTGGATAATACCTTGTCTCTGGTAGAAAAGAGACCGGAGTACCAAACTAAAAGCATCCCTGAAAATATTGGTGTTGATTTCAAATGGGTAAGAAGATCCCATATCTTTTACGACCACCTTGTACTCCCCTGGTGTTGTGAGGCCCGAAAAGTCAATTTCTAAAACATCTGAATAGTTGTAATTCTGCGGACGATCCTCATTTGGTAATGGGAAAGGCATGAAGCGGATGGTATTCCCGTCATTGGTAGTGTGAGACTTTCTGAACTGAACTGTGCCGTTAAACACAGAAGCACCATCTGATACACGAATGATATCAAATCTCTTACCGTCATAATCGGGGAATTCTCCCCGGCCATTTTCAATCTGACCATTATCAAAATCTCCCATGAACTGGGATATATAGGCATACTTTGGTCGATTAGGCACGAAACCTACTTGGTTCACATGAATGGATGCTGATCTCATCTTAGAAGCATCAAAAACAAAGGTGAACTCATCCAGATTATCCGCAAGTGATCCCACATCCAATGTATACACATTACCTTGCTTCAAACGTTGAGGAAGCTCTATGTATATAGAATGATCCATTAGTGCTTGAGGAGTCGTAAACTTGGATACCACATCACTAGGCTTCGATTTTCTACCAACATTAATTGGATTAAGACCGGACGCAAAATCTGTGTCCGTCGGGCTTGTCAAGGTATACCTTGAAAGATTGTACGCTCCTCCCGAGGATACGTCCAGTGGATTGTAAAATACATTCACATTCACATTTTCCTGTGTAGCATGATCTACGTGCCCTTCATCGAAGAGTAGTAGGAGGATTTTATCCGTGACAGGTAACACCTCCCTGAGGTCTGCGGCTGTAGCAAGATTTCCAGCCAGGCATACAAAAATCCACAAAGCACTTTTACCAAGCACTTGCCAAAAAGCTCTTAAGTTTTCCGTAATTGTCTTCTTCATTTATATGATTGTGTAGTGATTAAAAAAATATAGTGGTTCAGAAAGTGATGGTCAAGTTGACCAATACAAGAAAGACATAGGTGGAGAAAAAATCAAAAAAAGACAACAGCATCGACACAAAACATTACAATTTTGATAATTACCTCACCGATTTGTCCACCTTTTTTGACGATTTAACAGAATAGAAAGATCTAAATGAATGATTTTTAACAGATTTAAAGAGAAGGGTAATAATAGAAACGCCCTGATAGGAAGACAGATAATCCGTATTCATTGCCAATGCTATTCCTATACAGAATATCTTAGCAGTAGATAATTCTTATCACAAAGTCAAAATTGCATTAGTCATTAGTTTCCTAAATATTTATTACCATGCGAAAAATTCATTTAGCTTATTTACTTCTAGTCTTAACGACTATATCCTGTAATCAGGATCAAGGTATTGCTATAGACTGGACCTACACCACTGAAAGCAATAAGTGGGTGGAAGAAGAAGCAAGACCAGCTTCAGGTGAGGCTACCAGAACCATCAC
>JAHCMJ010000270.1 GCA_019192485.1 Cyclobacteriaceae bacterium HetDA_MAG_MS6
GTAGCTACTTTTCCTTTGACTATTTACTACTTCCACCAGTTTCCGAGTTACTTTTTACTATCCAACCTTTTTGTCATTCCAGGAGCTTACATCATTCTGGTTTTTGGTTTACCAATGTTAGTTGTTGGAGCTCTTCTGGAATTTATTGGGGAGTTTGTTGGATTCTGGTTGAATCAAGTAATCTCCATACTTAATGCTATTGTTGCATTTATTGATCAATTACCTGGCAGTGTGATCAACTGGTTATATTTTGACCACATTGAAACTGTTTTGATCTACCTGATCATCATATTGTTTCTGATCACTTTTCACTATAGATCCAGATCAGCTTTTATTCTTTTTTGTGGATTGTTCATTACTATTAATTTCTGGCAGCTCCACTTAATCTATGACCATCATCATCGACAACAAATGGTGGTGTATCATACCGAAGAAGCATTAGCTATCGATCTGATCAGAGGGAATAATGTAGAGCTACTCTCTAATGCTGAGAAGACTGACGCGGAGGAGATTGAAGCCAATGTTAATCCCTTCAGGCTATCTAGCGGATTGCCGTCCGTTGATATGGAGGAGAGACAAAAGAAATGGAAAAGTATTGGTCCTTTTCATTTGATAACATGGTCTGATAGGAAAATACTTGTTCTCGATCAAGAGCTCGAAGGTTTTACCTTTACTACGCCTATGACATGCGATATATTAATATTGTCAGGCAATGCTGTCAAGTCGCTTGCTACACTACCAGATCAGATTGAATTTGACCAATTGATCATAGCCGGTGACAACCACTGGTGGGTAGCCAAAAAACTGAAAAGAGAAGCCAGGGAACTGAAATTACCAGTGCACTCTATCAAAGAGGATGGATATTGGATGTTAGATTTGGGATAAACTGCTGTTTATGCTAGCAAGAACAGAAAAAGAAGGAAGGACCGGGTTTGTTATCCTTAACAGGCCTGAGAAGCGCAATGCACTATCGACAGATATGGTGACCGACTTACACCTGGCATTTAAGGAGTTGGAGGAAGATGAGGAGGTCAAAGTAGTCGTCTTACGGGCTGAAGGAAAAGCTTTTTGCGCTGGCGCTGATCTCGGCTATCTTCAGCAGCTACAGCAAAATACATTGAAGGAAAACCTAGAGGATTCCCAATATCTGAGAAACTTATTTTTTCAGATCTATAAGTGTTCCAAACCCACGATTGCGCAGATCGAAGGCCATGCCATAGCCGGTGGGAGCGGCCTTGCCTCAGTGTGTGACTTTGTATTTGCCGTACCGGAGGCACAGTTTGGTTTCACTGAAGTAAGAATAGGATTTATTCCTGCGTTAGTTTCTGTATTCCTTTTGAGAAGGATTGGTGGTGGTCTTGCTCGGGAAATGTTGCTTTCCGGAGAGTTGTATCTGGCCGATGAAATGTTGAATTACGGTCTTGTCAACTTTGTAGTCGAATCTGAAAAAATAGAGGACGAGGTGAGACAGTATGCTGAGATGCTTGCCAGTAAGAACTCAGGTGATGCCATGTCCACTACCAAACAGATGATTGATGACCTACAGGATCTTTCTTTGGAGGAGGCTTTGGATCGAGCAGTTCGATTCAATGCCGAAGCTCGGTCAACTGCAGATTGCCAAAGAGGTATCGCCGCTTTTCTAAACAAAGAGAAGATCGACTGGTAAGATGTCGACTCGATCTCTGGAGATACTCAAGCAATTCTGGGGCCACACAGCCTTTCGTCCGCAACAGGAGGAAATAATAGATGCTTTGCTAGGTGGGAAGGACACATTAGCCTTGTTGCCTACCGGAGGAGGTAAATCTATTTGCTTTCAAATACCTGGCCTGATACTTGACGGCATTACTTTGGTTATCTCACCTCTCATAGCGTTGATGAAGGATCAGGTGGATCAATTGAATCAGAGAGGAATTCAGGCAGTGGCGTTATATTCTGGCATGTCCAGGCGAGAAATTGATATTCAACTGGACAATTGTGTCTATGGCAAGATCAAATTTTTGTACATATCCCCGGAACGCCTACAATCTCCTTTGTTTCTGGCTAGGGCCGAAAAGATGCAGATATCACTATTGGCTATTGATGAAGCGCATTGTATATCACAGTGGGGATATGATTTTCGTCCGGCCTATTTGGATATCGCGGCCTTCAAAAAGGAGTTTGAGATCAAAAAGGTGATGGCCTTAACAGCCTCCGCTACCAAGCAGGTAAGACAGGACATTATCGATAAACTGGAGCTGCAAGATGTTCAGGTGTTCCAGCGGTCTTTTGCTCGCATCAACTTGTCTTATTCCGTTTTCAAAGAAGAGAATAAGGAAAAGAAGCTGATGCAGGTCCTAAACAATGTACCGGGAACGGCGATCGTTTACGTACGAAACAGGAAGCGAACTCAGGTACTAGCAGAGTATCTCCAGCGATTGGGTATTTCGGCAGCCTACTATCATGCAGGCATGTCTGGCTCCAAAAGGGCGACAGTCCAAAAGCAATGGATCGAAGATCAAGTGCGTGTAATGGTAGCGACAAATGCTTTTGGTATGGGCATAGATAAGCCTAACGTTCGGGCGGTCGTACACTTGGATCTGCCCGATTCCCTCGAGGCCTATTATCAGGAAGCTGGGAGAGCTGGGCGAGATGAAAAAAAATCTTTTGCAGTGATCATTTTTAATGATGGCGACATACAAGACTTGACAGATAGGACTGAACGTGCTTCGGTAAATGTATCTCTGATCAAACAAGTCTATCAGGCCCTTGCCAATCAGTACAAACTGGCAATTGGCAGTCTTTCGGAGAAGAGTTTTGATTTCAACTACCAGCGGTTTGTTGCCACCTATCAGCTCCCGGTCTTTGAGACGTTTTATGCCCTAAAAAAAATGGAAGAGGAAGCCTTGATTCAGCTTTCGGACTCTTTTTTTTATCGATCTAAACTTATGCTGCTGCTACAGCACGATGCATTGTACAAGTTTCAGGTGGCACACCAGCAGCTTGACACTGTCTTGAAAGTGCTTTTGAGACTGTATGGAGGTGAATTACACATGGGCTATATGGAGATTCGTGAAGATGACATCGCCAAGTTGCTCAAGGTCAGCAAAAAGCAAGTGATCAAGTGGCTACGCAGTTTACAGGATTATGAGGTTATTGATTATCAAGGTGCCACCAGTGATCCTCAGCTAACCTTTTTGACTCCCCGTCTGGATATAAACAATTTGCCGATAGATACCGAAAAACTGGAATGGCGTAAAAAGGTAGCTATGGAGAAACTCGACCATGTGATCTATTACGTGCAAAGTGACCACAAGTGTCGAACCCGTATTTTGCAAGAATACTTTGACGAACAAGCAGAAGACAATTGTGGCATTTGCGACTTTTGCATCAATAAGAGGAGAAGTTCTTCATCAGTAGACCCGGAGCTAATTTTAAAGACGGTTTCTTCAAAGTCTATGACTATAACCCAACTCGCTCAAGCTTTGGGAGTAAAAGAGGATGAATTGCTACCTACACTTAGAGAGCTTATGGACCGTGACCAGATTCGGCTGGGACCTACTGACGTTTTGGAATTGATTTGACAGTTCCAGGTTTCAATTAAGAGCTAATTGTATATCTTGACCCTATGGAAAAACCCTATTCGGATCCAAGAATTTTTTGGGATGTGGATTTTAGTGAACTAAATTTTGAAGTATATGCATCATTCGTCATCAGTCGGGTTTTTGAAAGAGGTGATGTAGCGGATATCAGGAATTGTCGGAGGTACTACGGAGATGAGAAAATTTCAAAAGTCCTTTTGCAGGTTAAATATCTTCCCATTCATCGAATCTATTTAGCAAGCGCGGTCATTGCTCAACCTTTAACTGAATTTAGGTGCTATACCGAGAGACCATCGATCAATCAACACTCGACTTACTAATAAAGTTATTGGCCCTACCGGAGTTGAAGGGGTTTGCTTTAGCTGGAGGTACTGCATTGGCCCTCAGATATGGACATCGTATTTCAATCGATTTAGATCTCTTTGGGCAGCCATTTGCGCATTCAAAGATTTTGCAATCATTGTTGGAGGCATTCGATAAAGACATAATTGTCGAAAGTGTACCAGGCGACTGGGCTATTTTTTCCTTTATCACGAAGGTCAAAGTTGATATTCTGCCTCACAATGACACTCAACTTAGCTCAATCGAAGAATTTGATAATATAAGGCTGTTTAGCGAACCAGACTCCATCGCTATGAAGATGAAAGCAATTTTTGGACGAGGTACTAAAAAGGATTTTTGGGATATGTATGAGATATTACATCGATACAAGCTAGATGAGGTGAATCAATTTTATACTCAGAAGTATCCTCATCAAGAACTGCTCATATCAGTTCCACAAGCCTTAACGTATTTTCAAGATGCGGAGAATACCCCAGATCCGATTAGCTTAAAAAATCAAGACTGGACTCAAGTTAAAAGCTTTCTGTCAAAAACTGTAAGAGAGTATTTGGCCTAGTTCTAATTGGTTACTTCCTCCAGAGCAGCAACACCTGGTAACACTTTTCCCTCCATGTATTCTAGCAATGCGCCACCTCCGGTAGATACGTATGATACCTGATCTCCATAACCAAGGTTGTTGATCGCAGCGGCAGAGTCACCTCCGCCGATTAGCGAGAAACCTCCATTTTTTGTGGACTTAACTACTGACTGCGCAATGGCATTGGTACCTTTAGAGAAGTTCGACATTTCGAAGACGCCCATTGGTCCATTCCATAGAATAGTTTTAGATTCTTCCACGGTCTTAGAAAAAACTGCCGTTGCCTCCGGTCCAATATCCAAGCCCATCCATCCGGATTCTATTGCGTGATTATCTGAAACATCCGTGTTAGCACTATTGTCAAAGGCATCAGCCACGACAGAGTCCTTGGGAAGTTCCAGATTTACGCCCTTTTCTTTGGCTTTGCCAATTAGTGCTTTTGCCAGGTCTAATTTGTCTTCCTCGACTAGCGAGTTGCCAATCTGGCCTCCTATAGCCTTGAAAAAGGTATAAGACATACCTCCACCTATGATTAGGTTATCAACTTTGTCGAGCAACTGCTCTATGATCAGGATCTTGTCTGAGATTTTTGCTCCACCCATAATAGCTGTAAACGGGCGCTCAGCATTGTCCAATACTTTTTTCGCATTTTGCAACTCTGCTTGCATCACGTACCCGCAGCATTTGTCGCTGAAGAATTTGGCGGCTATAGTTGTAGAAGCGTGCGCACGATGTGCTGTGCCAAAAGCATCGTTTACGTAGATGTCTCCGAGTTTGGAGAGTCTTTCGGCAAATTTCTCATCACCTTTAGTTTCCTCTTTATAGAATCGGACATTTTCCAGGAGTAGGACCTCCCCATTTCCGAGTTCTGCAGCCATTTTTTCAGGGATTTCACCGATACAGTCCTGAGCAAATTTCACCTCTACCCCAAGTTTTTCACTGAGATTAGAAACAATATGCTTCAACGAAAATTTTTCTTCAGGTCCTTCTTTAGGTCTTCCAAGGTGGCTCATTAAAATGACGGCTCCCCCTTCATCAATGATTTTCTTAATCGTGGGTATAGCTGCCTTTATTCTTGTCTCATCAGTAACCTGAAAAGAGCCGTTTAGTGGAACGTTGAAATCTACCCGGATCAGTGCCTTCCGGTTTCGGAAATTAAAATCATCAATGGTATTCATCTCGGACTAAAAATTTTCCACGAATTTGAGTGCTTTTATATTGAAAACCAAGGGATTGAGCGCCTATCTGGCACTGGCTCTCATTAACCTGTCGTTGATAGCTTTTCCCAGACCTTCATTGGGGAATTCATGAGTCAGGATTATATCAATATTGGCCGTATCCAAATCTCGTAAGGCTGAAAAAAGTTTGGTTGCTGCCTCATCTAAATCACCCTCTGGGGACAAGACATTCTGGTACCTGACCGATGAGTGATGATAGCTATCCTTAAACGATATTATACCAATGCGAGAATGGGCCTGCTCTGTCAGGAGCAGAGGGATTTCTCCAATCACCACCCTTTTGTGAGGTGCGTAATGGCTTTTTAGCATCCCTGGTGCCTGAGGGTTTGAGCTTTGGTTAAGATGCAGCTGGACCGGTCCCAGCTCGTCCTGAATCTGCTCTAGCTTTAGACCACCAAGTCGATGGACTATAATTTTGTTATGCTCAAAACCCAGAATGGTGGATTCCAAACCAATCGTACAAGGACCACCATCTAGTATGTAAGGTACCTGTTCTCCCAGTTGCTCGGCAACATGTTGAGGAGTAGTCGGGGAAACATAGCCAAATGGATTGGCACTTGGTGCTGCCAGGGGAAACGACAATTTTTCAAGAAGTTGGAGTGCCATAGGATGCCTGGGAATGCGCACAGCTATCCTATCCAAACCGGATGTAAGTAGATC
>JAHCMJ010000028.1 GCA_019192485.1 Cyclobacteriaceae bacterium HetDA_MAG_MS6
ACAGGGGGCAATACGATTCACCACTAGATCCTGTTGAGGGGGGTACTCCCAAGCACGTCATGCACTTCCCCGAAAATCTTCCTAAGAACAGGTTAGGCCTTGCCAAGTGGTTGACCAGCGACAAACATCCACTCACGGCGCGCGTTACAGTCAATCGATATTGGCAGATGCTATTTGGGAAGGGACTGGTGACCACTCCTGATGATTTTGGGAATCAGGGTGAATTGCCTACCCATCCTGAACTGCTGGATTGGCTTTCTGTCAGCTTTATTGAAAGTGGCTGGGATGTAAAAGCCTTGTTGAAAACAATGGTCATGTCATCTACCTATAAGCAGCAAAGTATCCCCACTGCGGAGCACCTTGAAAAGGACCCCACCAACAAGTGGTATGCTCGGATGACGAGTTACAGGTTACCTGCAGAAATGATACGAGACAATGCACTTCTGGCAAGCGGCCTATTGAAAAAAAGGTATGGAGGACCGAGTGTGAAGCCTTATCAGCCAGATGGATTGTGGGTTGAGAAAGGAAATTTCTCTCAAAAGTTGTTGACATACCAAGCGGACAAAGGTGATGATTTGTACCGAAGAAGTTTATATACCTTTATCAGGAGGACATCTCCACCTCCGTCCATGACTGCTTTTGATGCCCCTGGAAGAGACTACTGCACCGTACAGCGAGAACAGACCAATACTCCCTTGCAGGCCCTGGTACTGATGAATGATCCCCAGTTTGTCGAGGCGGCCAGGGTCCTGGCACAAAGAGTTCAGGAAAAACCAAACCTGGAAGAGAGGATTGCTTTTGCTCATCTTTTGACAACAGGTAGGACGCCGTCTACGGAAGAAACAGAAATATTGAAGGAGACCTATAAAGTGGCTCTAGATAAATTTTCGAAAAAGCCTAAGGAAGCCTTGCAATTACTGGAAGTAGGAGAGTATCCGTTAGATGACAAGTTAGACAAGACCGTGACAGCTGCGCTGACAATGGTTGCGAATACCCTGATGAACCACGATAGTTTTTATATGAAAAGATAGCAAATGAAGCCTGAGTTTGATTGGATGCTGTTTATCGGAAGGTTTCATTCCTTGCTAGTACACCTGCCACTGGGGTTCTTGCTATTGGCCACGCTGATGGAGGTCTTTTCTGTAAGGCTGAAAAAGGATTATCTGTCAAGTGCAGCAGCTTTTGCGTGGTTCGTTGGAGCTATAAGCGCTATTTTATCTGTTGCGGTCGGATTCCTTCTGATCTCAGACGGAAGTTATAGCGGAGTAAACCTTACCTGGCATAAATGGATGGGGATTTCTGTTGCCATTCTCTCTGCACTTTGCTGGCTCAGCAAGCAGCAAATCATCACCAGAAAGATATATTTTCCTTCGATATCCTTGTTAATGCTTAGTATCCTGCTCACAGGACACTTGGGAGGTAACCTTACTCATGGCGAGCAATATCTATTTGAATACGCCCCTCAAGCATTGAAAAGCATAGTGGGGCAAGGTGGAAATATTTCACAAAACAAAATCATAACTGATCAGCCTGACTCTCTTCGCGTGTTTCATCATCTAGTGCAACCTATCTTAGACCAAAAGTGCGTAAACTGCCACAATGTGGATAAGAAAAAAGGAGACCTTGTACTTACTACAGCAAAACAAATAGAGCAAGGTGGGGATGGTGGTGCAGTTCTTAAAAGTGGTTCACCAAGTGCAAGTGAGCTTTTTCGACGAGTAATCTTATCGGCTGACGATCCGAAGTTTATGCCACCAAGTGGCGATGCACTTACTTATGATGAGATTCAAATCTTGAAATGGTGGATCGCTGGGGGAGCAAACTTTGATCAGACCATCAGGGACCTCGAAAAGGACGAGGAGATTGTTTTCGCATTGAGTAGAAGTTGGGATCTGGATGTGAGAAAAAAGCCTTTTATCGAACTTGTTAAAGTATCGCAAGTTGAAGATGTAGACCTTCAAGTACTTCGCGAAGCAGGATTTAAGGTTAATAGACTGACCGCCAACAGCCCCTTACTAGATGTAAGCTACATAGGGAAAAGTATCAGTTCGGAAGCACTGGAGGCCTTGATAATCTTGAGAGGACATGTTGTGTTTTTGGATTTGTCCGATTCCGGTTTGGGAAACGAACATCTATCTTTCGTTGTCAAATGTGAAAACCTGGTCAAGTTGAAATTGAATGGGAACCACCTGACCAATCAGGGAATAAGCCAGCTAGGTGAATTGGAACATTTGGAATCCGTCAATCTGTATGGGAATGATATTGACGGGGAGTCACTTGATATACTGGCTCAGATCCCTTCCTTGAAAAACTTATACCTGTGGCAAACTAAAGTTACCCAGGCAGATATCGAATCCCTTATGAAGTCTAGGTCAGATCTCGACATCGATTTGGGCTTTTCCTTTACCCCAGGCTAACTTCTAATGACTTGATATGAAACAACAAACTGATAACCGCAGAAGAGATTTTTTTAAGCGCTCCGCACTTACATTGGGAGGGGGATTTGCCTTGTCCTCATTTAACTTCTACGTGCCAAAACAAAGTAGGGAAAAGGGAGATATTGTCGGTCATGGGGATTTTAAATACCGAGTCAACAAAGAATGGGGTCAGCAGGATCCAGCGAAAGTCCCAGTTCGAGATTGTCATGAGATGGTACAAGACCGCCAAGGGAGGTTGATCCTGTTGACAAACGAAGTCAAAAACAACATTATCATTTACGATCGGTCAGGCAAAGTATTGAAAACCTGGACATTGGACTTGCCTGGAGCACATGGACTGACGATTACAGAAGAAGGCGGCGAAGAGCGGCTTTTTATAACAGATTCCGAACTCCATGTAGTATATAAAACAACCCTCGATGGGAAAGTCCTAATGAAATTGGAGTACCCTAAGGAGAGTTATGTCTACGCCGACCATACGAAATTTAAACCTACAGAAGTGGCCATGGCCCCAAATGGAGACTTCTATGTAGCTGATGGATATGGGGAATACTGGGTGATCCAATACAATAGCAAAGGTGAGTATATCCGACATTTTGGAGGAAAAGGTGACGGTGAAAGCCAACTAAACTGTGCGCACGGCGTGGTAGTTGACCAAAGAGATCCGTCAAATCCTGTCCTTCTTGTGACATCACGCTCGGCAAATGAGCTGAAGACGTTTACCCTTGACGGGAAGTACATCAAAACGATCAAATTTCCAGGATCTTCTATCTGTAGACCGGTAATCAAAGGGGATTATCTATACTTTGCTGTCATAGTCACCGAATCCTGGTGGGCCTATGATGGCGCTATAATAGTCCTGGATAAACAAAACCAAGTCGTTTCAGCCCCGGGTGCTGCTACTCCTGAATACAAAGATGGTGTACTTAAAAAGCTGGTATACGACCAGAAAACATTCCTGAATCCTCATGACGTTTGTGTTGATCAAGACGAGAACCTCTATATACCGCAGTGGTATTCCGGAAAGACCTACCCCGTTATGCTAGAGCGGGTTTGATCCTAAGCTCGATCTGGCCTGGTGGCAGAGAAGCTCTTATTCTTCGTCAAACAGAAAGTTCTGATAAGCGTTGCGCAATTCGCGATTGGCATGGTGTTCTCCGTTGGATTGGGTAAGTGCAATGCCCTTGCTAAAAGTCTGCTCAGCTTGCTCTCGAAGCCCCAGACTGGCATAGAGGTTTGCAGCGTGGTAGTAGGTAGCGGTGTAGTCAGGATGGATCGTTAATAATTCTTCGAAAAGGGTTCTGGAGTTTTCAGGATTTTCGCTCAAATACTCTAGTGCCAAAGCATATTTGGCGAAGGGATCATGCGGGTCAGTTTCTATGAACTTCTGCAATTGTTGGACCCTTTCTGTGTTCATTTCCTTGATTTTTATTTACTACAAGATTGACTAACTTCACGAGCAAATTTAGGGAGAAAACTAAGCTATACTTTATGAAGATTTTGGTTTGTATCACGCATGTGCCTGATACGACATCGAAGATTGCCTTCGTGGAAAATAACACTCAATTCGACAAGAGCGGTGTACAATTTATCATAGGACCTTACGACGATTATGCCCTAGCCAGAGCAGTGGAGCTTAAAGAGCAACATGGTGGTAGCATTACCGTTGTCAACGTGGGAGAGGTAGAGACAGAGCCAATCATAAGAAAAGCACTTGCTATTGGAGCAGACGATGCTGTCCGCATTAATGCCTTTCCGGAAGACGCTTTTTTTGTAGCTAATCAAATTGCCCAGGTAGCTAAGGAGGGCGCATATGATTTGATTTTGATGGGACGAGAGTCTATTGATTTTAATGGTGGACAGGTACATAGTATGGTTGGCGAGATGCTTGGAGTGCCGTCTGTTTCGCCGGTCATGAAACTAGATATAGAAGGTGAAACAGCCAAGATTGCCAGAGAGATAGAAGGTGGCAAGGAGTATATGGAGTTAGCACTGCCATTTGTGGCTGGATGCCAGGAACCAATTGCTGAATGGAAAATACCTAATATGCGTGGTATCATGTCTGCGAGGTCTAAACCATTAGAGGTGTTGGAACCTACTGATAATGAAGTGAAAACAGAAGTAGAGGTATTTGAGTTACCTAATGCGAAAGGAGCTGTTAAAATGTTTGATGCGGATCATGTAGGGGAGTTAGTGGACCTATTAAAAAACGAAGCAAAAGTATTGTAGTATGTCAGCATTAGCATTTGTAGAAATAGATGAGGGAAAGGTGAGGAAATCTTCCCTGGAGGCAGTTAGTTATGCTTCGGAAGTTGAGAGTGAGGTTACTGCAATACTGTTCGGGCAGGTAGAAGCGGGGGAGCTGGATCTAATTGGAGCAGCAGGAGCATCAAAGATATTGCATGGAGCTGATGAACAGTTGGCACAACCCAATATTATGGCCTACGCATCCGCTATCGGAGAGGCGATAAATACAACGGGAGCTAGTTTGCTGGTATTGGCAAAATCTTCCTTGGGAGATCCTGTGTCTGCCCGCGTGGCGATCAAGACCGGAGCTTCGCTTGTAAGCAATGTGTCCGAGTTACCAGATACTTCAGATGGATTTAAAGTTAAAAGAAGCATTTATACCGGTAAAGCCTTTGCTTTGACCGTAGTGAAAGGCGACCGAAAGATATTGACATTGAAGAAAAACGCTGTATCCATAAAAGAAGATGGTGACAGTGCCCAGGTAGAGACTTTCACGCCAACACTTAATGATGGTGATTTTGGTGTCAAAGTAACCTCTCAGGAAAAGGCTACCGGTGAGGTGTTGCTACCGGAAGCAGATATTGTTGTATCTGGGGGTAGAGGCTTGAAGGGACCAGAGAATTGGGGAATGATCGAGGACCTGGCTAAGGCGCTGGGAGCAGCTACAGGATGCAGCAAACCAGTATCAGATATGGATTGGAGACCCCATCATGAGCATGTAGGTCAGACGGGAGTAAAAGTGGCCCCATCGCTATATGTAGCTGTAGGTATATCGGGAGCCATACAACATCTAGCGGGAGTGAATTCATCTAAAAATATATTGGTAATCAACAAAGATCCTGAAGCACCCTTTTTCAAGGCTGCTGACTATGGGATTGCCGGAGACGCCTTTGAAATAGTACCGAAACTAACCGAGGCGATAAAGGCACAAAAGGGCTAATGGCAGATAAAATAAAATTAGAGATATTAGGATTATCTTCTAGTCAATCTCAATCCGGATCGTTCGCGCTGGTGTTAGGAGAAGTAAGTGGCAATCGTAGATTGCCGATCATTATAGGCATGTTTGAAGCTCAGGCAATAGCCATTGAGATTGAAAAGATCGTCCCCAATCGGCCTATGACCCATGATTTATTCAAGTCTTTTGCTTTCAACTTTAGTTTTGATGTCCGAGAGATCCTGATCTCTGATCTAAAAGAAGGCGTGTTTTTCGCCAAGATCATATGCGATGACAACGGCAAAATGATTGAGATCGATGCTCGTCCCTCCGATGCCATCGCAATAGGCCTTCGGTTCAATGTGGATATTTATACCAATGAATCAATCCTGACCGAAGCTGGGATTGTCCTTACAGAAGAGCATGAAGATGAAATCACACAGTTGTCTACTGCCGAAGAAGCGACTGAAATCGTAGAGTCGGAGCCTCAAAAATTAGGAGACTTATCCGCAGATAAGCTTAATGAGATGCTCCAGAGTGCATTGGACGACGAAGACTACGAAAGAGCTGCCAAGATCAGGGATGAGATCAATAGACGCAACTAGTCAATCGTTTTGATGGAGTACCTGCGCGGAATCTTGGGTTTGGTGCTATTGGTGGGTATTGCTTATCTGATCTCAGGGAAAAAGAAGATTGTCGATTGGAGGCTGGTTGGGGTAGGTATCGTTATTCAGATTGTTGTTGGGTTGCTTATTGCCAAGGTCGGTTTTGTCCAGTCCGGATTTGAATGGATCAGTGCATCATTTGTCAAGTTTCTGAGCTTTGCATTAAATGGAGCAGAATTCTTATATGGAGATCTTGCCAAGAACAGTGATGCAGTTGATAGTGCTAGACATAATCTAGGTTTTTTATTTGTTTTTCAAGCACTCCCTACCGTCATATTCTTTTCGTCAGTAACAGCAGGATTGTATTACCTCGGTGTATTGCAGAAAATCGTTTTCGGTTTTGCCTGGATCATGGCCAAGACTATGCGTTTATCAGGAGCTGAAAGCCTTTCCGCTGCCGGAAATATCTTTTTGGGCCAAACCGAGGCGCCCCTGTTGGTAAGACCTTTTATCGGTAAGATGACCGCATCGGAGCTCAACTGCCTCATGACCGGGGGAATGGCCACAATAGCTGGAAGTGTGTTAGGCGCCTATGTTGCTTTTCTCGGGGGAGGGGACGCCAGTCAGCAAGCTAGATTTGCTACCTACCTATTGAGTGCATCGATCATGAACGCTCCTGCGGCAATCGTGATGGCCAAGATTTTTTTACCAGAGACTGAGCCCGATAAGATCGATGGTTCATTAAAGGTTAACAAAGAAAGCTTGGGCGTCAACCTCATCGATTCTTTAGCTAAGGGAGCCTCAGATGGAGTGAAGCTTGCGCTTAATATTGGTGGTATGCTATTAGCATTCATTGCGATCATTTATTCACTCAACTGGATACTGGTAGACGGTATTGGCGAAGTGACAGGGTTGAATGCATATGTGGTAAGTTCAACTAGGGGTGCTTTTGATGGCTTTTCATTGCAGTATATTCTCGGACAGGTTTTTCGACTTTTGGCCTTCATCATGGGCGTGGATTGGGCCGAAACTATTAAGGTGGGCTCATTGCTTGGTCAAAAGACTGTGATTAATGAGTTTGTTGCGTATCTCAGTTTGGCCGAAATGAAGTCAAATGGACTCCTAAATGAAAAGTCTATTGTGATTTCCACTTATGCCTTATGTGGCTTTGCTAATTTCTCTTCCATAGCCATTCAGATTGGTGGTATCGGTGGTATGGCACCTGATAGGCAGGCTGATCTTTCTAAGTTAGGTTTCAAGGCTTTGATGGCTGCTACCTTGGCAACAATGATGACAGCTACTATTGCCGGGGTCTTGATGCTTTAAGGCCTTTAATCAGAGTTTATTTTTAGATGGCCAACCATGATCTCCGGATTACAAATGCGGAGGAGCTTGTACACGTCAGCTAAAACCTAACCCATCAGCAATTTTCTTTTAAAAGCGCATCCATGATCAGTTTGGCAGTAGCTGGATTCGTGGCTAGTGGAATATTATGCACATCACAGAGTCGCATGAGCATTTGCACATCTGGCTCGTGGGGATGTTTATCCATGGGATCTCGATAGAAAAACACAGCATCCAGCTTTTTCTCAGCAGCCAGAGCAGCTATTTGTGCATCACCTCCTAACGGGCCTGACAGATATTTGACGACATTGAGTCCGGCTTTTTCTGCATGGGAACCTGTGGTTCCGGTGGAGACGAGCTCCACACCTTTTAGGTATTCTTTGTGCTTCAATAAGAAGCCGACCATATCTGCTTTTTTGCCGTCGTGGGCGATGATTGCGATTTTCATGCTCAAGGTTAGTTCATTCGATTCAAAGATATGGTTTCCATAGAATTATTGAATGATGGAAGCTTGTTGGTGCAAAGCTTGTAGTTATTGATAGGTACAAGGTGACTTTATCTGAAAACATTTCGATTTTGGGGTAAAGTAATTTTAGCTGTTATGACAGCGGTCTTTATTGTTTCATTAATCATTTCAAAGTACGGTACTTGATATTCCACTGTTCAAGCGTTTCATATTTGCATTTAGCTTTCTCCATTCCCCTTTTTACTATACTCAAAAGTCATTTTCCTGAAACCAGTAAATTTTGATTTTTTCTTATTTTCATCCTATCATAATGATCCGGTGAATCGTCCAAAGAAGAAACTTTAAACAATCAACATGATGAACATTGATTTTACATTGATTAATTGGTTTGCTGTAGTCGTATGCTTTGTAGTAGGGCAGGTTTTTCTCACCTTGTGGTTCTCGGTTCTTTTTGGCGGACCATGGGCCCAGGCCTACAGTCCTGGGAAATCAAAAACTGAACACACAAAAGAAATCCCGGGCTATACGTACGGTATTGGAGCAGTTTGCACGTTTATTCTGGTGACAGGAATTGCCTTATTGCAAGTGGCACTGGCGATTAAAACGCTTCATGCTGCACTTGGTGTAGCTGCCTTCATTAGCTTAACTTTTGTCCTAGCTACTACTATTCCTGGATATGCTTTCCTTAAGCGTTGGAATGCCTTGGTATTGGCTGCAGGAAGCCAGATCAGCTTCATTTTCATTGCATCTACCATACTTGTCTTATGGCAATAATCTGAATGGGCCATCTCTAAATTTTAGAGATGGCCTAATTCACTTCCTAAGTGTACTTTAAGTTTGGTTTTGGTGCTCCTGACATGATCTCCCTATTGGCAAATTCCTCAAACTTCTTGAAGTTATCGATAAACCTTTGTGCCAGATCATTGGCTTTAGCATAAAAGGCTTTGTCATCTTTCCAGGTCTCTCTCGGACTCAATATCTCTCCGGGTACTCCTGGGCAAGTCAGTGGAATCTCGGCCCCAAAAATAGAGTGTGTTCGATAGCCCACGTTGTCCATTACACCCGTAAGTGCTGCGGTGATCATGGCCCGTGTGTATTTGAGGCTTATTCGTTCCCCTACACCATAAGGCCCTCCTGTCCAGCCGGTATTGATCAGCCAGATGTTAGCGTCATGTTCTTGCATTTTTTGTCCGAGCATCTCGGCATACTTAGTAGGGTGCAAAGGCAAGAAAGGGGCTCCAAAGCAAGCTGAGAAGACAGGTTCAGGATCTGTGACACCAGCTTCTGTACCTGCCACTTTAGACGTGTAGCCTGATATAAAATGATACATGGCCTGACTAGTGGAAAGTCGCTGAATAGGAGGGATCACTCCAAAGGCATCGCAGGTGAGGAAGAAAATATTTTTCGGTACACCACCAACAGAAGGTTCTATAGCGTTTCGGATATGGAACAGGGGGTAAGAAGCCCTGGTGTTTTCGGTGACCTCTGTATTATGATAGTCTATTTCTCTGGTGCCGGGTAAAAACCGCGTATTCTCTATTATAGCCCCATATTTGATGGCATTGAAGATGTCGGGCTCTTTTTCTTCAGCTAGGTCAATGACCTTTGCGTAGCAGCCACCTTCAAAATTGAATACATTTTTTTCTGTCCATCCGTGTTCATCATCACCGATCAACAGCCTATTGGGATCTGCTGACAGTGTCGTTTTGCCTGTTCCGGATAGTCCAAAGAAGATTGCCGTGTCATGCTCTTCAATGCCCATATTAGCTGAGCAATGCATGGATAATACGCTTTCTTCCTGAGGGAGGAGATAGTTGAGCACGGAGAAAATCCCTTTTTTCATTTCGCCGGAATAGGCAGTACCTCCAATCAGGATCATCTTTTTAGAAAGATTGATGGCTGCAAAGTTTTTTTGCCGGGTACCGTCAACTGACGGATCAGCTTCAAACTCGGGGATGCAAATTATGGTGAAATTAGGATCAAAGTCTTCCAGCTTATAAGTTTCAGGACGCAGAAACATATTGTAGCAAAATAGGTTATGCCAAGCTAGCGTATTAATCACCCGTAGCCGAAGCCTATATGTTTTGTCTGCTCCAGCAAAGGCATCTCTGACATAGACTTTTTTGTCCTGCAAATAGCCTAGCATCTTGTTTAAAAGGAGATCAAAGTGCTCAGTAGAGATAGGTTTATTGATATCGCCCCACCAGACCGTATTAGCCGTTTTATCATCTTTTACGATGAATCTGTCCTTAGGCGATCTTCCGGTAAACTTTCCCGTGTCGCACATCAGAGCCCCGGAGCTGGTCAGATGTCCTTCTCTGTTCTTTACAGCTTCTTCGATCAATTCTGTTTTGGTAAGGTTCCAGTGAGCTTCCTTGACACTGATTCCCAGACCTTGCAAGTCGTTGGTTTTAGATTTTACTCCTAGTTCAGTCATAGTGATGAAATCAATCAGGTAGCAAATCTAGCGAAAATTCGCTAAAAGAAAATTTTTGTTTTTTTCTAAAAGCTATCCTGTATTCTAGCCCTCATCGAAGAATGGATCTACCACTTCTTTTGTCGAGGGTTTGGTCAACAGACTTACTACTACCAGCGCTGAGAGTGAAACCAGGATAGCTGGGATAGCTATGAAGTCCGTATCAAAAGGGAAACGCATAACTCCTATATCCCAACTACTCTCTTCGAAAATTTTGTTGAGTACGGATATGGTCAATACCGTGAGCATGCCACTGGCTATAGAGGCAATTCCACCTTCTTTAGTGACTCGCTTCCAGAAAAATGCTGCGAGTAATGCCGGAGCCAGAGAAGCGCCAATCATTGTATATGAAATCAAAGCCATTTCCAGGATAGTCTCAAACTGCGTTACCATAAGATAAGCTAATAGACCAAGGATGACAATGGACACTCTTTGAATAATGAGTTTTGTCTTAGTGGAAGCATCCTTGACGATATATTTCTCGATAATATCTCTTGATACATTGGTAGAAGTTACCATTAAAAACGTGTTTCCCGTGGATAGTATGATAGCTACACCTCCGGCGAATAATAGAGAGCCAACGTATGCTGGAAGTTGCTCAAATCCGATCCTGAGAATGATTTCCTCAGACATACTGCGATTGATAGACCCATCCGTCAGGAAAAACCTTGGATCGTCCGAATAAATAGCGAAGCCGACCACAGCAATAGCGCACATGAGGAATTCTATCAGGACAACACCTGCAAACATGCCGATTACAGCCTGTTTAGCAGACTTGGCATCTTTTGCAGAAGAGAACTTTTGATACACACTACTTTCACTCAATAACAGTAGGAGAGTAGGCAACAAAATACCTAGATACCACCAGAAGCTATGCCCCTCCGTCATGGATAAATGATCAGGACTTACTTGTTCTATAGTATTGACGACTTCTCCCCATCCACCGTGAGCAGACAGTGCAAACGGAAGTGTCAGTATAATAGCTATGAGCATGATGATGCCATTGAAAATGTCAATGGACACAATAGAAACCATACCTGCCAAAGCTGTAAAAGCAATGATGACTAAAAAGGAGATAATGGTCCCTAGTTCTGGTGAAATAGCTCCTTCAGTTAGAATGGTCAGGAACCGGCCTCCGCCTTTGAACTGATAGCCGGCTATGATCAAATATGCCAGGATGATGGTGAAAGTTCCAAGTAACCTGGCTACAGGTGCGTACCTTTTTTCTAGGATGTCAGTTAGAGTATACTGAGAGATTTTCCTAACTCTGGCTGCAATGAAATAGACGACTATGATTCCCATCCAGGCTCCCATGGAAAACCACAGCTCTGAAAACCCAGTTCTGAATGTCAAACCTGCCGTACCAAACAGGCTTCCAGAACCGATCCACGTGGTGATCAATGTACCAACCAGTAGGTAGACAGGAACATTTCGTCCAGCAACGACAAAGTCGTCCTCGTTTTTGATTTTTCGACTTTTGTAGATGATGATACCAGCAAGTATCAGGATGTAGACCAGGGTGATAGTGATATAGATCATTTTCAGGGTTTTGACCCGTTAAGATAACCTATATTTTAGATTGGATAGGAGAGAATGTTATGAGTGGATTTGTAAGGTTTTTAAATTCTGACTTATAAAAAGAAAAACCCTCTTTCGAGGATCGAAAGAGGGTTTTCATATATTTAGTTATACTTATGGCTTACATCATGCCACCCATGCCACCTGGCATTCCTCCACCGGGAGGCATTCCCCCTGCTGGAGCTTCAGGCTCAGGCTGATCTGCTACAACTGCTTCGGTAGTCAAAAGCAGTGAAGCGATAGAAGCGGCATTTTCCAATGCTAGTCTTGTCACTTTCGTAGGATCAATGATACCAGCTTTGAACATGTTGACATACTCATCGCTACCGGCATTGTATCCGTAATCATCTTTACCAGCTTTGATAGCATTTACAACTACAGAAGCTTCACCGCCTGCATTTTCAACGATAGTTCTCAGTGGAGATTCGATTGCTGCTTTTACGATGGCTACACCTGTAGTTTGGTCAGCATTGTCAAGTTTTAAGCCTTCTAAGGCGTTGATTGCTCTGATAAGAGCAACACCTCCACCTGCTACTACACCTTCCTGTACTGCGGCTCTAGTAGCATGAAGTGCATCGTCTACTCGATCCTTCTTCTCTTTCATCTCTACTTCGGTTGCAGCACCAATGTAAAGAATAGCTACACCACCTGACAATTTAGCAAGTCGCTCTTGCAACTTCTCTTTGTCGTAATCGGAAGTAGTATTATCGATTTGCTGTTTGATCTGATTTACTCGAGCTTCGATATCTTCCTTGCTACCTGCACCATTGACAACGGTAGTGTTGTCTTTGTCGATATTGACTTTGTCGGCAGTACCAAGATAGTCGATAGTTGCGTTCTCAAGTTTGTAACCTCTCTCTTCAGAGATTACAGTACCACCAGTCAACACTGCGATATCTTCGAGCATTGCTTTTCTTCTATCACCGAAACCAGGAGCTTTGACAGCTGCAATTTTCAAAGCACCTCTGATTTTGTTGACGACAAGCGTAGCAAGTGCTTCACCTTCCACGTCCTCAGCAATGATCAAAAGGGGTTTGCCAGTCTGCGCCGTAGCTTCTAATACAGGAAGAAGCTCTTTCATGTTGGAGATCTTCTTGTCATAGATCAAGATGTAAGGACTCTCAAGCTCTGCTTCCATCTTCTCGGTGTTGGTGACGAAATAAGGAGATAAATAACCTCTGTCAAACTGCATACCTTCGACGGTCTTCACTTCAGTTTCAGTTCCTTTTGCTTCCTCTACTGTGATCACTCCATCTTTCCCTACTTTGTCCATTGCATTTGCAATCATTTTACCAACTTCTGCATCGTTGTTAGCAGAGACTGTTGCTACCTGAGCAATTTCTTCACCAGTAGAGATCTCCTTGGATTGAGACCTAAGGTTTTCAACAACAACAGCTACAGCTTTGTCTACTCCTCTTTTGAGATCCATAGGGTTGGCGCCAGCGGCCACATTTTTGATACCATGACCAAAAATAGATTGTGTAAGTACGGTGGCAGTTGTAGTTCCGTCTCCAGCGTCATCAGCAGTTTTTGAAGCTACTTCTTTTACTAGTTGAGCGCCCATGTTTTCAATAGCTTCGGAAAGCTCTATTTCTTTTGCTACTGAAACACCATCTTTCGTGACTGTCGGTGCTCCAAATTTCTTATCCAGGATGACATTTCTTCCTTTTGGTCCTAATGTCACTTTTACAGCATCAGCAAGAACGTCAACTCCCTTTTTGATCTTCTCTCTTGCTTCGGTATCAAAGAATATATCTTTTGCCATGATGATTTTCTTAGTTTTTCGTTTCTAGGTTAATTATACGACTCCGTAAATATCTGATTCCTTCATGATCAAATACTCTCTCCCGTCAATTGAAACTTCAGTTCCAGAGTATTTTCCGTAAAGCACTGAATCTCCCACCTTCACATTAAGTGGCTCATCTTTTTTGCCTGTGCCCACCGCAACTATTTCTCCTTTTTGCGGTTTTTCCTTAGCAGTGTCAGGTATGATGATGCCGGATGCAGTGGTTTCTTCAGCTGCCGCTGGTTCCACCAGAACCCTGTCGGCAAGTGGCATGAAATTTACTTTTGACATGTTTGTTTAAACGTTTAATAAATGATTAAAATCAAGTTAATTGATGACATGCCTTTAGCACAAGGTGTGCCAATTCTAAATTCTGACAGATTTCAATGCTAAACCTGACATAATAGCAGTTTATGTCAGTGTTCCGGTTGACTTAAGAGTTTTTTGAAAATTGATATTTGCTCGTTATCTTCTGTTTCAAGCAAAAATGACAGGTATCAATGGAACAACTAAAATCTGACTGGCTGACAGATGGTTTAATCGACTTTGAATACAAGAAGTATATTCTGTTGGCTTATCTCAAAGACATACGAAAGCGGTTTGATCATTCTCAACTTTATCCTTTTCTGGGAGAACTAGTTTTTCATTACAATAATCTGAAGAAAGTAATGGAGAGCAAGGAGGTCTACTACGAGAAATTTCCTAAGGCTATCACAAGAGCTGATTTCGACAAACTCAAGTTTAATTACACCAAGATTGTGAAAGATGATGTTGTTATGATGGAAATTGAAAATATTATAACTTATGCTATCCCGTTGATGAATAGCGCCATCAAGGAAGGAAGAGAGATACATGATTTTGTGGAGGAAAATCTAGAACTTACACCTGTAGGGGTCACGCCAATCTATGAAGATGAGGGTTATCTGATGATCAAGAAAGATAAAAAAAGAGAAGTGGCTATTTACCGATATCAGCTGTCGGTGTTTGAAAGTGCCAAAGAAAAATACAGAGGTATCGCTACAGACTTTGTAAATCAAGAACAGGTAGGCTTTGGAAGGACTTTTGAAAATATCAAAATTTCGCTGGCCAAACGGTTTACCTATCTTCCTAATCCCGCTACCTATCTCTTTGTAAGTAAGTTTGATTTCCCATTACCGGAAACTTTGTTGCCGGTTGCTAAAAGACTTTTAGTGAGGCATATAACCCCTAGTGACGCTTAGTTGGTAGAATCTGTCAGCCCTAGGTCTTGGATAGGAGCAGTACTATTATCGTCTGGCGACTGCTGTAGTGCAGGTAACCCCGCTCCGGATTGTTGGCCTTGTGCGTTCTCAATGTTAGGGCTTTCGATTACATCTACAGTATCTTCGATAAATAGCTTAGTCGATAAAGTCAAGGCAAGGATAGAAATAGCAAATCCCCAGGTTAGTCTTTCTAACAGATCTCCAGTTTTCTTGACGCCCATCACTTGCGCTGCGCCAGACCCACCAAATTGACTAGAGAGTCCACCACCTTTAGGGTTTTGTGCCAGCACCACCAAGATTAACAGAACTGCTATCAGAATAATCACACTTACCAAAATCGCGTACATGCCTACTTTTTCTTTAGATTATCAATTAAGTCCGCAAAGTAAGATGTTTTTTCAGGAAATTTCAATCCTAAGTTCTCATAAATTCCAATAGCCCTGTCATATTTCCCTTGGCTAATGTAGATCTCAGCCAGGTATTCTGATGCAATGTCTACATGGAAGCGTGTGCTTTTTGCTGACAGATCTTCATTTTTGCCAGTTGGAGTTTTACGACTGGCAGGTGTAATATTTGGGCGGTTTTTGATAAAATCATCAATGATTTCTTCTTGGTCCTTGCCTTTTGCCTTTTTTCCTTGAGGCTTGTCCTTTATCGTGGTGCTGGTTCTTTTTACTTTGGAAGCAGACTTTGGGTCTTCCTCTCCGGACTTTGTACTCTTTTTTGCACTAGTTGTCTTTGCAGCGGGCTTTTTGGCGGAACTGGAACTTGGCTTTTTGGAGGATGTGGCAGTTTTGCTTGTAGTCTTTTTTGTTGCTGAGGTGCTTTTGCTGGTGCTAGCGGGCTTCTTGGTGCTAGTACTTGTCTTGGAGGCCGGCTTTTGTGCTTTGGAAGCTACTGATTTTGCTTTTGCTCCTTTAGCTGGTGTAGCTTTAGTGGTAGCGCTCGACTTCCGGGTTGTAGTAGCTTTTTTTGCGACGGGTTTCTTGGTAGGTTTTGTTTCCTTGGTATCAGATTCAGTTTGTGGTTTGACACTTTTTGTATCTACCTTTTCTTTTGGTTCCGGTTTTATCTCCTCGGTATCTTCTTTTTTTGCTTCTGTCTCTTGTGCATGTTGCTCCGGTTCTTCTGAGTCGGAAGCAGTAGGCGGTTTTGCTGGCTCCGCAATTTCAGGTTTGACCTGGTCTGAGGCCACTTTATCTATAGCGCTTTGAACGGCATCCTCTTCTTCGATTTTTCGCTCAAGCTCCATGAATTTGGCCTTGGACTTGCGCAACTCTTCCATATCCTTATAGACTTCCTCGATAAGTGCATCTATGTTCTGCGAGGAGGAGGGTAAGAGATCTTCAGGTTGCTCATCTTCTTCTCTAGAAGGGGGAGGCATTTTCGGAGTCTCCGAAGACTTAGATGGTGGTGGCGTTTCCGAGGTTTTTTTGACCGGAGGTGCGACAGGGTTGACTTGCGCTATATCTGATGCATCGGGCAAGTCAATACTTTTGACTTTAGCTTTCTTAGAATCCAGAAAGAAAAGATGATCATTGATGTATTTTTTGAGTAGTATACGATCTGTAGCATATATCGCGGCAGAAGCGACTCTTTTTTTAGCGGCTTTGTGTTTGAGTACCTTACTTCCTTTTGCAAGTAGAGTCCTGGCACTTTGAAAATACGGATAGTCATCCACTACATCCTCTATTTCTTGGAGTTGGTCTGAGGTTAGGGTAGAGGGATTCCGTATTAGTTCAATGAACTTCTGCTTGTTCACAAAAAATCAAGGTTGGTCAAGAATTAAAGATATAAAAAATTACCAATTTGCCACAGATGCATTGAAGATATCAATGACGATCTGATCAAACGCTTCTTCGATAAAATCCTGCTCATTGGAACTCAAGTCAATATTAGCATCGAAATCTATAGGTGGTGAAGAGAAAGATCTGTTTTCGAAGTCAAAGGTTTCATCCTGGGTATTGATATAAGTCGCTTTTACGGTGATGATTAGCCTGGATAGGTCTGATACATCTCCGACGCTGTTGTTACCAGAGCTATTGGCACCGACTGGGGAGATATCATAGTTATGAATATAGCCGTCTAGTTGAAGATCCCCATTCTCCTCCACTATCTCCAGGCTGGTGTTTTGCTGGTAATAGTCTTTGATTCTTTCTGTGAAAACCACACTCATATTGGAGGGCCCCAAAGGAGCATTGTTGTAAAAAGTCTGTATGGAAACCGTTTTGATGTCAGGCGATATCGATGCTCCCGTAAAAGAGTATACACCACATCCACAGAGTGGCAGGAGGGAGATGATCAGTAGCTTAAGCATTATCGATTTCATATTGCTTGATTTTACGATAAAGTGTGCGTTCTGATATACCCAAATCCTGTGCTGCGTACTTTCTTTTATTGCTATTTTTTCTGAGTGCTTTGATGATCATCTCTTTTTCTTTCTTTTCTAAAGAAAGGGAGTCGTCCTCTTCCGCTATATGAGCAATATCTTCAATAACGATATTAAAGTTGTTTTCCGTATTTCCTGACTCGAGCATGAGTGGTTTTTCTGCTGTAGAGGTTTCAGGTGTTTGGCTTTCTTCAGCAAAGTCAGGGACACCATCAAAAAGGTCTCCGTGTTCTTGCAAGATCTCGCTTCTGGAAGAATTACCCCGGAGGAGTTGTAATACTAACTTTTTCATATCCGTCATATCCTTTTTCATATCAAAAAGTACTTTGTACAGGATATCACGTTCTGAAAAAGATTCAGCTTCTCCTTCGTTTTCGATTACAGCTGGTAATCTGGTGGTGTTGGTAGTTGGAAGGTACTTGATTAATGTTTCGGCAGAGATCTGACGGTCTAATTCTAATACACTGATCTGCTCAACCAGGTTTTTTAGTTGCCTGATATTGCCAGGAAACCTAAATCTTAGCACCATTTCTTTGGCCTCATCAGACAAGTTGATCGCCTTGGTCCGATAAGTTTCTGCAAAGTCTAAGGCAAACTTTTTGAATAGTAATAGGACATCATTTCCACGCTCACGAAGGGCGGGTACGTGGATTGGAACAGTGTTGAGTCGATAGTAGAGATCTTCCCTGAACTTACCTTTTTGAACTGCTTCTTTCAGTTCTACGTTTGTGGCAGCAATGACTCGGACATCGGTTTTTAGTACTTTAGACGACCCTACCCGAATAAACTCACCATTCTCCAGGACACGAAGGAGCCTGGCTTGTGTGTTGATAGGCATTTCCCCAATTTCGTCGAGGAAGATGGTGCCACCACTGGTCACTTCGAAATATCCCTTACGATTGTCGATGGCGCCGGTAAAGGCTCCTTTTTCATGTCCGAAAAGTTCAGAATCTATTGTGCCTTCAGGAATAGCCCCACAGTTAATAGCAATGAACTGTCCGTGTTTTCTGTGTGAGAGGCTGTGAATGATCTTGGAAAAAGACTCCTTTCCAGCTCCACTCTCTCCGTAAATCAATACACTCATATCCGTCGGAGCGACCTGCATCGCCACACGTATGGCATTATTGAGCTGAGGAGAGTTACCTATTATTTCAAATCGCTGTTTTATTGATTGTATTTCAGCGCTTGTTCTATAATCCATGTTTATGCTACTTGTTCACCGAAGAGCGTGGCAGCGGTACAGTCGGTGACTTTTACATCGACATAGTCACCTTTCTTAAGCTCTCCTTTTGCAAAAACAATTACTTTGTTGGCTGAGTTTCGTCCTTGTAGATGGTCATTGGATCTTTTACTGACCCCTTCCACCAATACCTTAAACGTTTTGCCGATATCTTTCTTATTTCTTTCCAGAGAATGCCCTTGTTGCTTGCTGATGATCTCTTGTAGTCTCCTTTTCTTGGTAGGTAAGTCAATATCATCGGGATAGTTTTTAGCGGCTAAAGTCCCGGGACGCTCGGAGTAAAAAAACATGTAGGAGAAGTCGTATTTGACATAATTCATAAGGCTTAAGGTATCCTGATGTTCTTCCTCTGTCTCAGAGCAGAAACCTGTAATCATATCAGAGCTGATCCCACACTCATCGCCGATGATCCTGCGAATAGCATCAACACGATTGATGTACCATTCTCTATCATAAGTACGGTTCATCAATTCGAGTACCCTGGAGTTACCGCTTTGTGCCGGGAGGTGGATGTAGTTACAGATGTTGTCGTACTTGGCAATGGTGTGTAGTACTTCATCGGTAATATCTTTTGGATGAGAGGTAGAAAACCGAACACGAAGGCTTGGACTTACTTTTGCTACCATTTTCAGGAGGTGAGCGAAGTTGATGTAGTCATTCACTTCATTCTTTTCAAGCCTTGCCTTGTTATTTTCCACTGCCGACCATTTATAGGAATCCACATTTTGACCTAGGAGGGTCACTTCTCTATAGCCTCTATTGAATAGATCCTGTGCCTCTGCTACAATCGATTGGGGATCACGACTTCTCTCGCGACCTCTGGTAAAAGGTACCACACAAAAGGAACACATATTGTCACACCCTCTCATGATGGAGATAAATGCCGTCACACCATTGGAATTGAGTCTGACGGGCGAGATGTCGGCATAAGTCTCCTCTCGCGATAAAAAGGTATTAACACCCTTCTCTCCATCTTCAGCTTGCTTGACCAAAGCCGGAAGGTCCCTGTAGGCATCTGGTCCAACTACGAGATCAACAATTTTCTCTTCTTCCAGGAGTTTGGCTTTTAGGCGCTCGGCCATGCATCCAAGTACTCCAATGGTAACTTCGGGTTTTTTAGACTTTAAAGCGTTGAATTGGGTGAGTCGGTTTCTTACCGTTTGTTCTGCTTTCTCTCTTATTGAGCAAGTGTTCAATAAAATGACGTCCGCTTGTTCAAAAGACGCGGTGGTGTCAAATCCTTCCTTTTGGAGTATAGAAGTGACAATTTCACTATCGGAAAAATTCATTTGGCACCCATAACTCTCTATATATAGCTTTTTGGCGGCCAGACGATTGCCTTCTTTTGTTATCCGAACTTCGCAGTTCTCAGTACGTTTGTTTTCCTCTACTATATCAATATCAGCGATCACATTTTCCATTTTCTCGTAATTGAGCGCACAAAGATAATGAGATGGTATAGAAATGACATTCTGTCAGTGTCATAAAAAGTGTCGTTATCTTTAGTCAATACGCGGAACTTCCAGATAGAGACCTATACTGACATCGTTGTAAATGAATTGATCTTTTAGTTGATCTACTAAGGCGGATTCATCACCATAAGAGATACCCCAGCGAGTTCTGTCTATGACGAGTCGAGACTCGATGATAGTTTTGTCTTGATAGGGTGATATGCTTATCGGAAAGGTAATATTATGAGAGATATTTTTGATTTGAAGTTGTCCGGTAGCTATAAAAGAATCGCCTTCAGCAAATGGTTTTGTAATCAACGTATCTGGTGTAGTCGCATCAACTGTTTTTAGGTTTTGTAGTTTGAAAGTTGCGACGGGAAACTTCAAAGCATCAAGAAAATCATCTGATAGAAGGTGTATTCTGAGTTTGCTATTGTCCTCATCTTCCTGGGGAATATCTTTTACTGAAAGGGTATTGAGGTCTATTTGGATATGTGCGCCAACTATCGTGTCATTTAACATGGTCACAAAGCCATTTTTGATGCCAATGGTACCATTATGTTTACCTCCTGGCTTACTGCCAATCCAGGTAATGATAGACTTGATCGAATCTATTTGGACTTTTGTCCCTAGTATACTGTTTGGCCCTACTTCGTCAGGGGTATTGGCTGTTTCGGTTTTTTTCGAAGTACATTGGAAAAGACCAAGTATCAGGGCCAAGTACAAAGATTTTTTCATGGCGGTTATTAATGCACAGTAAAAGTTGTTAAAATATTTCAAAATGGATTGTTTTAAATAGTAGATTGACTCTTGTTTCAAAAGGAATACGAAGATAATATGGCGATAATAAAATCAGTTCGTGGTCTGACTCCCCAAAACGGTTCAGGTTGTTGGTTTGCCGAGAATGCGGTTATAGTTGGGGATGTGACCATGGGTGCTAATTGTACGATTTGGTTCAGCGCGGTAGTACGAGGCGATGTCAACTCAATAACGATTGGCGACAATTCTAATATTCAAGACAATGCGACCATTCATGGGACATATGAAAAAGCTGCGACGGTTATTGGAAGTAATGTCTCGATTGGCCATAATGCTGTCATTCATGGTTGTACCCTAGAGGACGAAGTATTGGTGGGGATGGGAGCGATCATCATGGATGGAGCTATCATTAAGCAAGGAGCTATTGTGGCGGCTGGTTCGGTAGTATTAGAAGGTACCGTGGTAGAGGCCAATACGATATATGGAGGGATTCCGGCCAAGCTGATCAAAAGGGTAGAGGGTAAGAATCGCGAGATGATCACCAGAATTGCAGGGAACTATCCTAAGTATGCTAGTTGGTTTCAAGAAAACAATGTGTCATGAATTTTTTTGTAAGACTTATTCTTTCGTCTGTTGCTGTTTTGGTGGTAGCTTATCTTTTACCAGGTGTAGAGGTGAATAGCTTTTTCACGGCATTTGTTTTGGCAATAGTATTGTCATTCCTTAATTATACCGTTAAGCCAATATTGATTGTATTAACGATTCCGATCACTGTAGTGACTTTAGGTCTCTTTCTGCTAGTGATCAATGCGTTAGTGGTGCTACTGGCGGATTCGCTTATCTCAGGATTTTATGTAGATGGATTTTGGTGGGCTTTAGTGTTTAGCTTGTTGCTGTCACTCACCAATTCACTATTGACAGATCTTAGTGGAAAGGATCAGAAATAAACAGGACACTGAGGATCTTTCTTATAGTTTCTGAGCTTGATCCTGTAGTTAACCAGAATTTCATGTGATCCACGAGATGTATTACCCAATGAAGAGGTAGTAGCATCGTATGCGTAACCTACGCGGAGGTTTTCGTTTAGGATGAGTTGTCCGAGGAAAACAATATCACCGCTATTTCTAACACTCACTCCGGCATAGGCGATCTCATCAAAAATAATGTTAGCATTGATATCCCAGCCTACACGAGCTTCTTCCTGCATACGTAACAAAACCGACGGATTCAGTTTAATAGCATGACTAAGGTGTAGAACCATCCCTGAGGTCATGTAATAATATCTACTTTGTCGAGTGTCCTGAACCGACTCAGCGACTTCATCAACCACTATCGTCTTATTTTCCAGTATATACGGTACGGAAACACCAAAGAAGAAATTAGGGTTAGCGAAATATACACCAGTTCCAAAATTAGGATTGAATCGGCTGGTTTGACCACTTAAAAAAGGATCACCGGGATCCAGGAGAGTCAGTTGCGAAAAATCCGATTTTCTATTGTCAAACCCTCCTTGCAGACCCATCGAAATTATACCTATAGATGTCCTGATTTTATAAGCATAGCTTCCGTAAACAGATACATCATCATTCACACCGAGCTGATTTCTGACGGCCATGAAACCCACCCCAACTCTGTTATTCATGAGCGAAGTATGAGCAGTGAGCGATTGATTCTTCGGTGCTCCGTCCACGTTGACCCACTGTTCTCGATGTACAGCAGTTACTGACAAGACGTTTAAACTACCAGCATATGCCGGGTTGAGGAGTAATCCGTTGAATGCATAGGTAGAGGTGGCAATCCTTTGTTGGCCAAAAGCTTGACTGAAGCAGAGGATTGCTAATGCGGTTACACTTAATCGGACTAATCTCATTTTTTCCTAAAATTATCTAACTAATTCGAAAAATCCTTGGAACAGAGGTGATCCATCTCCAAGATCGATGACATAGAAGAGTGTTCCAGTAGGAACTTGCTTGCCTCCGGCTCCTAGGTTAGTTACACCATTGAAACGCCTATTTGGAAGATTATTATAGTTCTCAATCTCAAATAGTTTCGTGCCATTCGGATCATATATCTGTACAAAGTTATTGGGGAATAAGTCAATACAGTCAATCAGGAAGAAATCGTTGAGTCCATCATCGTTGGCCGAAACACCATTGTAAATTTTGATTGCTGGTGTAATCACAAACGAATCAGTATAGGTACAGCCATTACTTGAAACAAACTCCACAGTATAGCTTCCTGGTGCAGCATCTACAAATTTCCTGTCGTTAGATACTACTCGTCCTTCTTCATCAAGCCATGAGATAGACTCTATAAAGTCTGATTCAGCGAACTGGATAAATGCCTGACCAGAGAACTGGTTAGTGGAGCCATCTTCTGTTCTCAAGCACAACGAGCCTTCTGTGATGACGGAGAAGACCGGGTCCTCAATCTCATTGAAGATGGTAACGGTAGACTCCGGAGATTCACAACCTGTACTTAACTGTGTTGCGATTACGATATAAGTGATGGAATCTAAAGTCTGAATCCTTTCGCCGAAGAAAAGTGGGGTAGTAGGATCATCCTGTGCATACCAAGTAAATAGATAGTTGTCTGTCTCGCCTTGAACGTTTGCTCTGGCATCTCCATCAGGAACCTGACAATTAGTACGATTACCCAAAGCGTTGATCGTAGGAGCCGGGATAATCGGTCTCTCATCTTCGATCGTGAAAGGGTTGAAGGTATAGCACCCGGTCAGGTTGTTTAATGCATAGAGTGTATAATCATTTATAGCGAGCGTATCTGCAAACAGCCCTGAGTCAACAGGTGTCAGGCCGTTGATATCGGCAAGAGTCGTCCAGGTACCTACATACCACTCGAAAGTATATTGACTATATTCTTCAGTTCGAGTGGAGTCTACATGAACAAATCCGTCAGGTCTATCCGTGAAACATACGGTCTGGTTCCTGATGATATCTATAGCCCATGATTGTTCGGGATCCCCTGCAGGCACATCCACGAACGTTACGCTAGACTGACATTGCGGCTCTACATCATCAATTACCAATACGGTATACCTTCCTTCTGCCAGGTCTTCATAGAGTTGACCTTCAAAGTCTGCATTGAGCGGGTCAGGATTACTTAATTCTCCATTAAACCAGTAGTAAGAGTAGTCAATTATTGATCTCCTAGGTGAAATGACACTCACGGCAGCTTTTCCATTAGGATTCACACAATTCTCATTAGGAGATGTAGAGATGGAAAGCGGTATTGGGTTAGGAATGTCGTTGACCATTGTAAATGTCTCAGAACTCACACAACCTGTAACACCATCAGTTACAATTACAGTGTAGTCTCCAGCAGCAATCGGTGAAAGGGTATCATTGTTCACTGCTAGAACGCCACCAACAGCATCTTCCCATCTGAATGTATATCTGGTTTCATCGTTCGAACCATCAGCAACTACAGCAAACAGTCCATTAGGATTACCAAGAGAATCACAGTTGGTTTGGAAATCAAATACCGGATCACCTGTCAAAGGATCAACCGCCAATGAGATAACAGGAGGGATGATGTTTTCATCATTCAAGTTAAACTCAACTAGACCAGTCGTACACTGGGTTGCAACATGAGTTGCCCTGACGAAGTACGGTGTATTGGCTTCGGCTTGAGTGTAAGATGCACTTGCTGAATTTTGAACAGTCACACCAGAACCTGCGGGATCGCCCTGGAAGAATTCATAAGTGTAATCCGCTAATGTACCCTTCGTCACAGCTGTCACTTCAATCACACCATTAGCAGGAGTACAGAATGTAGGATCAGTACTGCTAACAGTCAGTATCTCTGGTTCAGCGGGAGCATTCAACAATTCAAAACTTGTACTAACCACGCAGCCTGTGGATACCCTGGTTACTTCGATTTCGTATTGACCTTGGTAATAACCTATCAATGAATCATTTGCATCAAGAGCACCACCTCTGACATTTCCAGTGAATGAATACCACTGGAATTGGTAGTCGGTATTGGCATCGGTTTCTCCATCTACGGTAGCCACTAAAATTCCATTAGCTGTGCTTCCGGTAGGTGAGCAGGTTGAATCCGCTTGTACCTGAGTCACGGTGATCACAGGCAATACAATGTTTTCATCCACCTCAAAAGCTGTGAATCCATCGATACAATTTGTGGTGTCATTAGTAATAGTAGCGAAGTAGCTTCCGGCTGCCACATTTTCTAAAATTAGCGGTGTGGCAGGGTCATTGTCCACCGCTGGAGTACTCAGGTTGTCATCTGTGTACCAGTTGATTGTGTAATCTGCCAGCAACTGAGCGACTGATACAGCTCCACCTTGGAATGTAGCTCCGGTGATTTCCACACTACCATTATCATCACATGTAGTCTGCTCAACAGTGACGAAGGTAGTGATGGAAGGATACTCTTCCTCTACCGGAATCTCAAATGTCTGCGTTTCGGAACAACCAGTAGATATCCTACTCACCTCTACAGTATAAAATCCTTCTGCGACATCGAAGATTCTAAAGGTATTGCCTCCATTGATAGCCGGTACCGTCGGAGCACCAGTTGAGTTACCTGCATACCACTGGAACTGGTAATCAGCATCAGCAGTGAGGTTATCGGCAGTAACGGTAACTCCTCCAATAGTTGTGCCTCCGCCTGAACAATTGACATTAGGTGATAAGCTTGTCAATTGGATATCAGGATTGAAGCTGACATCTGAGATGTTTACCCTAATAGATGCTGTACTACATTCACCAGTTATCTGAACAGCAGTAATATAATAGTCTCCAGGTGCTACACCATTTTCAACAATGGAGGTCAGGGCAGTTCCATTATAAGGGCTGGATCCAAGATGGTTACCGCTCCCAGGACTTCCTGATTCTATAGAAATATTATATAGAGATAAATCAGATCCGGAGATGTCAGCATCATTGATGGTAATGGTACCATTATCTCCGGTACAGAATTCATCATTGGTTGCATTTGCCACTATCGTAGCTTCGTCCAGAACAGGTATATCTAGATCTTCTTCAATGTTGAA
>JAHCMJ010000271.1 GCA_019192485.1 Cyclobacteriaceae bacterium HetDA_MAG_MS6
AGCTATACCAGGGGCGATATTCAAATAGTCCGTTCGGTAGACTGCGTACCCTATATTCCACCATCCGAGAAATCCAGACGTGAGCTCTGGACCTTTTTCATATACCTTTTCAATGTTTCCCGGAAGGATTCCCGAAACGAAGTCCCCAATAACCCTATTCCGCAAGGAAAAAGTCGTCTTTTTATCCTCATAGTTCCCTTTGTAAACATCTACGCCAAAGCTGAAATAGTTCACGCCATCTATTCCTGATTCAGTGCGTTCCGCTCCCCCGTATGGACTGAGTGTGTATCTCAGAAACACACCAAGCTTCTTGTAATCCTTCAGTTGAGCGTTAGATGAAAAGTAGACGACGAACAGGATGGTGATAAAAAGCAGTCTCCGCATGGGCTTAATCTTTCTATCAAAATTGGGACTGAATAGCGCCGATGTAAATCCGGCCTAATGGGTAAAATGATATACCATGAAACCCTTAGATCAGGTCGAAATCAAGCAACCTCGAAATGTAATAAAAGAATATTGACCTTACGTTGTCTATCCGCTAATGAAAAGATGCTGTACTTACATGGCCATTGAGGATGTCACAAATTGGTAAAGCCGGTTTTGAAGATGAAAGTGATAGGATGCTCTAGCGCAAATTGGATTGTTTAAAAGCGCCATAAAGAAAGAAGGCTCCCTCAGAATCTTCTTCTGGCAGCCTCCTTAATGGATTAGTTAAAAGTTATGACCCGATTGCAAGAGTCAGTATTTCATTGGCCTTAGCCTTTTCTAACAGCCCTGGGTTTTAAATCGACTAGCTCTTCAATTTTCACAGGTCTGTTTTCTTCAATACTCTTGCGAGCAGCTACTCCGATAAGGATAGACATTGCGCCATCTCTAGAGCCAGCAGCATGACCGTATGGATCTGGTTCGTTGGGATCTACAAATATTTTATGGTGCAGGCGTTTGTCTCCTCCGCCATGACCGCCTTTTTCCCGCATGACCTTGACCTGCTCATACTCGCCAAAGTTGTCCATGACCACGATCTCCTCAAAATCTCGCTCATCTCCCTGCTGGTCCATTTCCATAGCGTGCAGCTTCGCTTGATTTTCTTTCTCCTCTTTTCGCCAAGGGATGCCATCCCAGGCATCTATTCGCCCATCAAATCCATTAAATGCGATGCGCATACCCTCATAAGGAGAGTAAGTAGTGAGTGAGTAATTGACCAGGACACCATTGGCGTATGTGATCTGAGCTGACATCTTATCGTAGGTGTCTATATCTTCTCGCCAGACGCAGCTGTCACGGATATATCCGTCGTATTGTGCATTGTCGTTGTATAGCTTAGTATGGAATTCATCTATTTCCCAGTGAAACTTACACTTAGCTTTGTGCTCGCATGTACGACAGTTTTCACCTCTGAACTCATTGTTTTTACCATAGTGCTCCAGCGACCCGTAGGCTTTCACTTCGACCGGTTCCGAGTCCAGCCACCAGTTGAGGAGGTCAAAATGATGGGTTGCCTTATGCACCCACAAACTTCCTCCAAACTCCTTATAAGCGTGCCAGCGTCTGAAATATGAAGAACCGTGATAAACGTTGAGATACCAATGAAAATCAACCGAAGTCACTTTACCAATCCGGTTGTTCATTAGCATTTCCTTGAGTTTCGTGTAGTGAGGATTGTATCGGTAATTGAAACCAACGATCAGTTTCTTTGAGCTTTCTCTTTCGGCATCCAATATCGCTTGGCATTTCTGCTCATCGGTTGTCATTGGTTTTTCGGTCAATACATTGATATTACTCTTTAGACCTTTTACAATAAATTCGTCATGCGTGGAATCTGTAGTAGTTACGATCAGTAGGTCTGGTTTTGATTTGGCGAGCATTTCGTCGAAATCCAGATAGGTTTTGCATTTTGCTCCAATATGATTTTTTCCGAATGCTAACCGTCCCTCATTATGATCACTTAACCCAACAAACTCCACCAAATCTGGGAATTCTCTAAGTAATCTCACTCCCCAGAAAGAGATGCCCCTAATTCCGGTACCCACCAGTGCAATTCTAAGCTTGCCTTTTGCTTTTATGATTTCCGATAAGGCAGGGTTTGCCAGCAGACCACCTACGGCTAGAGATGAGGTTTTTAGGAAGTTTCTGCGAGTTTGAATTGGTAATTTCATAGGATGGATGCTATAGTTTTTATTGAAAAGTTGTGAAATATGCCACTTTGCAAGTATTCTTTGTTAGTCTGGGCTAATAGAATGAAGAGAGGGCAGGTCGAGATCATTCTAACCGTAATTTATCGAAAAACTACTTTGTAGGAATAAATTTCTCTCCTGATGAAAAAGAACCAGCAAGATGCCAAAATCATTTTTCAAACGTTTTCATTTCCTTATAAATTGAATTATTTTCAGTGAAACTGTGAAAAAGCTATATTTAGCAAAAAAATTTTAGAATATATAAATGTTATCGTTACATTTAATTCCAGAATATGATCTATGATGCTGGCAAAACTAGTCCGTGAAGAAGTCAAGAGTAAAGTAAGCAACGAGCAAGAGCTTTGGGAGGATGTTAAGTCCGGAAGCAAAGTGGCTTACTCTTATCTCTATGATTCTTATGTAGACAAACTTTACTCCTACGGTCTCAAAATATATTATGATTCAGATGTAATAGAAGACTGTATTCATGACTTGTTTGTAAATGTCTGGAAGTATAAGGAAAAGATTTCCATCAAGAGTTCATTACAGTTTTATCTCTTTATCTCCTTAAGGAGAAGTATACTCAATAGAGTAAAAGAGATCAGAAAATCTTCACCTATTGAAGATAAGGAAAGCTTCCTTTCTCTTAGCTCTAGCTCTGTTGAGGATGAAATAATTGCTAAACAGATGGTCCTGGAGAAAAAGCAAAGACTCCAGCAATGTATCAATGAGCTTACTAAACGACAGAAAGAGGTTATTCACCTACGGTTTTTTGAGAACTATGACTACGACGAAATCTCTGAGATTATGGGACTGAGTGTAGAATCCGCTTATAACTTAGTTTCAAAAGCCATAACTAACTTAAAGCGTCAGCTTTAAAATTTTCTCTATCACTGATCTTCCCGGCAAGTTTTAAGGTGAAAATGATTTTTTGCAAAAAAAAATCATAACAATTTGATGATATTCTTTGTGCACCTCTCTCTTTAGCTACAGCTAGAGAACAACTGAAAGTGAAATATAAAGCTTACGACGTAGAGGATTTGGTGAAAGATGACTTCTTTCGGCAATGGGTTCTGGATCCAGATGATCGCTCTTCTTTTTTTTGGGAGAACTTAATTATTAAGTATCCCGAGAAGTGTGCGGACATCGAGCAAGCCCGAACTATCGTACTGTTTTTAAGGAAGTCGGAAGGCGAGCGTAAAATGAGCAAATCTTCAAAAGACAGGCTTTGGGATAAGATTGAAGCCTCTAACGATGAATTTGATGCAAGCCAGGAAGATAGCGGTAACGAAAAAGTCATCCCATTACACAGACAGTACGAAAGTCATCGACCGGATCAAGCGTTTAGAAATAAAAAGCGCCTTGCATTTGCAGCGGTCATTACATTGTTTTTGGTGACTCTTGCTGCCTTTCAATATATGGAACTCGGGGCCGAGCCTGAGATTGAAGAGAAGTGGGTTGTCAAGAGCAATCCAAAGGGGCAAAAGTCCAAGGTATACTTGCCAGATGGATCATGGGTGACATTAAATGCGGAGAGCGAGATTAGCTTTAAGGAGAATTTCACGGGGGAAAGGAGAGAAATCAAGTTAAGGGGAGAAGCATTCTTTGATGTTGCGAAAAATCCTAACAAACCATTTATTGTGTATAGCGGTGAGGTTTCAACTACCGCACTTGGTACTTCATTTAATATTTCAACTGACTCCGAGCAAGATATTAAGGTCTCTTTGGTCACTGGCAGTGTCCAGGTTTTGACAGAGGCTAGTAAAGCATCCATGTTTTTGCAGCCAGGAGAGCAAGCCGTATTTGAGTTGGATTCCAAGGAAATGATGAAAGGCAGATTCTCCTCAAGGGAAGTACTTGCATGGAAAGAGGGTATTATCTTATTTAAAAAAGCCAGCAAAGCAGAAGTATTCAATCGCCTATCTAAGTGGTATGGCGTTGATTTTGAGTTCATAAATACCGCTCAAAGAGGATCCGACTGGGTTTATTCTGGTGAGTACAATCAGATCAGCTTAGAAGAGGTGTTGACAGGATTAGGATATACCCATGACTTTACCTTCTCACTAGAAGGAAACAGGGTGATAATTGATTACAGAAAATAACCAATAACTATATGACATGAATTTTAACCAAATAGGTAACCAGCTAAACTCCCATTTTTAAACCAACGTTAACGAAACGAATAATTTATGAAACGAAGATTACAGGTATTTAGAAGTCCTCTAAATGTATTGCCTTTGATTTTCCTAATGATCATTCACGTTGGAGCTAACGCTGATGCGAAGGACTCCAGCCAGAATGATAGGAAGATCAAGTACAATCTTGAAAATGCCACTCTTGAGGAGGCGTTTCAAGATATTGAGAACAAGACTCAGTTAAGGTTCTCTTTTGACGATCAAGTTATCGACAAGAATGTGAGAATAACTTTCAAAGGAAAAGCCGATTTAGAAGAGGTGTTGAAAGTGATATCCAGAGATGCGGAACTCCAATTTAAACGTATCAACGAAAACGTTCATGTAAAGAAAAGATACGTTGTTCCTAAAACATCAGGTAGTAGTACCAAGCGTGTGCAAGGATCAACAGTATCAGGTAAGGTAACTGATGAGAGCGGAGCCGGACTGCCTGGCGCTACTGTAAAAGTACAAGGCACGTCCACTGGTACTATTACGGATTTGGATGGAAATTTCTCCATTGTGGTCGAACCTGACGCTGTACTCGAAGTATCCTTTATCGGTTATGTGACCAAGACTATTGTTGTCGGTGGCAGATCGACAGTAGACGTGGGCATGGATCTTGATATCCAGGCTCTGTCTGAAGTTGTTGTGATCGGTTACGGTACCAGAGATGAAAGAGATGTTGTAGGAGCAATTTCCAGCATCAGCACAGATGAAATAGCCCAATCTATGGCAGCTTTGACGCCGGAGATGGCCATGCAAGGCCGAATGGCTGGTGTTTTTGTTTCTAACCCTGGTGGAGATCCTACGGCAAGACCTGAGATTCGTATTCGAGGTGTGGGCTCTTTCAATAACAATGATCCTCTTTATGTGATTGATGGTGTACCTGTTGTAGAATTTGGATCAATTCCTGTAGCAGGAGTAGACCAAGCAAGAGCTGAAGATATCCGGGGTAGTGTCAATATCATGAACATGATCAACCCTGCGGATATTGAGTCTATATCTGTCTTAAAGGATGCGACGGCTGCTGCAATTTATGGGTCCAGGGCGGCGAATGGGGTTATCCTGATCACCACGAAAAATGGACAGGCGGGTAAGCCAAAGGTTACTTTCAGCGCGCAGTACGGTGTAAAGAACGTAACGGATACTTACGATGTTTTGAACACTCCGCAGTATACTTCTTATCTTACTGATGCATACAATAATTCTAATCAAACCCTGCCTTTCTATCTGGATCCTAGTGATGCCGGATATCTTGGGAACTCGCAATCAGATGACTGGCAAGATGCCCTAATCAACGATAATGCGGTATCGGAGAATTACTCGGTAAATGTATCTGGTGGAAATGATTTTTCTACGTACTACATAGGAGTAGCCTATGCTAACGAAGAGGCATCATTGAAATTCAACGAAACTGAACGGTATACGGTTACCTTAAACTCCGACCATCAGGTCACCCCTTGGTTGAAGGTAGGTCAAACAGCCAGATTGGCCTACATGGATGTACTGCAGAATCGATCAAACGGTACTTTTGAGGATTTAACAAGAATCCCTGCTTGGCAGCCGGTCTATGATGCTAACGGAGATCCTGCTCGCATCCTTGAAAGAGTAGATGACGGAAGCGGGGGTATTGCGGATTCTCTATTTTACGGTTTGGTAACCGCTCGAAACCCCATAGGTGTCAATGAAACTCAAAGATTTGGAACAGAGTTTTGGAGATTTCTTGGATCTGCATATGTAGAGGTAGAGCCCATAAAAGATTTGAAGATTAGAGGAGGGGTAAGCTATGATTGGAACCTTAACCAGCGTACGCAGTTCATTGGTTTTGATAGAAGGTTTTTCAGGACTGGAGGTAACCCTTCAGCGGGAAGTGATTTCAGCCAGAGGGATTCGAGAACAACGAACTTGCTGAAAGATATCACCATTAGCTACAACAAGGCCTTTGGAGACCATAGATTGGATGTTGTACTCAATGCCTCTGAGCAATCGACATTGGCAAGCGGTGTCTCGGCAGAATATTTCGAAATCCCTG
>JAHCMJ010000272.1 GCA_019192485.1 Cyclobacteriaceae bacterium HetDA_MAG_MS6
TACCACGAATCTGTCAGAAGCTGCCATGGTTCCTTCTGACTTGTATTTGATGATGCCAACGGGCGTTTGAGCATTGATATGTAAGCCGAATATTACGTCTACATCTGGATCTTTGAGCACACCCTCTTTGACCATCAGTTTGGCACCGCCTTCTTCTCCTGGAGGTGGTCCTTCTTCGGCAGGCTGAAAGATAAACTTTACCGTTCCTTTCAGGTCTTTTTTCATTTTACTCAGTGCCTCGGCGACACCCATCATGATGGCGATGTGCGTGTCGTGTCCACAAGCATGCATAACCCCGGTGGGCAGCTCGTTGTATGTAGTCGTGGCTTTTGAGGCCCATGGGATATCCACTCTTTCCGTGACAGGCAATGCATCAATGTCTGCCCGTAGGCCAATTACTGGTCCGGGTTTACCTCCTTTTAGGATGCCAACTACACCTGTTTTTGCTACACCAGTCTGTACCTGCATACCTAGTGTTTCCAGATGTGCGGCTATCTTTTTTCCGGTTTCAAACTCTCGGTTTGAGAGTTCAGGGTTTTGATGAAAGTCATGCCGCCAATCGATAACCTTGGGTTCGAGTTCTGTGGCTATGGATTTAGCTTTTTGAGTGAGTTTGCCCGGTTGGGCGCAAACTACTAATACAATAGACATTGCAAGGGGTGTGAGTAGATGTTTCATGAGGTTGTTTCAAATTGAGAGCTAAATATAGCTCAAACCTCAAATGATATCATCAAGAAAGGATTAGGAGGTAAGGTTGCTTTTTATACACTATCGATGTCGTTACTTCTTTTGAATATCGCTAAACCGTTCAAACATTTCCAGGTCGAAGTATGAGGCAGACATAATTCTTGAAATGGGGATGATTAGGTCTACATCTAACTCATCAATGTTTTGAATTTCTTCACGTTCTATATAGCCGGCATAGACGGATGAGTAGTCTGTCGTAAAGTTAAATTGCTTATGTTCGTCTCGATAACCACTTACATAGGGATAAATCCTGATGTAAGACGAAATACTAGGAATGGGGAGTTCTTTTATCCAGCCAATGTAAAATTTGTTATTCTCAAGGGTGAATTCTACTAGTTTACTTTCTTCCACAGCATGAACCAACAGTAACTCGAATTCATTTCCTACCGATTTAATAGCTCTTCTTACCCAGACCTCTCTATTTCGAAAAATAGCAACATTCATCAGCTCTACCCAGATAATGGTCAGAACAAGTGATGCTATTGTGGTACCTAAAAATGGGATTTTTATTGGAACGTACCGGTATAAAGTATCTATTACCTGAAGATTATAGATACTAATCAAATAACGGCAAGCAAAGGTTAAAGAAATAGAAAGCAGCCCGAGTAATACGGAGCCAAATACGAGACGTTGTCTGTCAAGCCGCTGTTGCTTATATCTTAATGGGATAAAACGAGTAAGAATGTAATAACCACCTGCTAAGGGTATTAGTAGAAGGTTCCAGGGCACTGCTTTAAGAGTAGGCTTTCTGGTTGTCTTTAATTTCCTTGAAAATGGAAGAGTTTGCCATACTCAGGATCATGCTCTGAACCTTTTCCTGGGTAAACAGATTAGAAGCTGATACTCTTAGTTTTCCCTCTTTTGTCGCGATAAGATGTTTTTTCTCTTCTTTCATCATTTAACTAAACGAAGAAATTAGGTTGATTGTTGGAGTGATCTGCAATCTACAAAATTATTTGAGGAATGAACAATAAACCTGTTTATAAAGGCTTAACTGAAATGAAAAGGTGGATACATGCAGTTTTACCCATCTAATTAATTACCACTTTGGTCTTGCCTTCAACCAACACCAGATGACAGCAATCATGTCCGATAGTCAAAACTTCATCTACCAAGACAGCGTCTTGTACTCCCCCCTCAAAACGGATGTTGCTTCCCTCTTTCATGATCTTGTCCATGTCCAGATCATCTAGTACCCTGTAGTAGCCTTGATGTCCCAGACTTGGCCCTTCTTCACTGTGTATGACAGTCCCGGTGTTGGTATTCACAGTCTTGATGTAGTCCAGTTGTACAGGGTTATCCTGCTCATCAACTACCTGCATGGTAACGGATACAAATATTTCAGTACAAGGGCTAACTGGCTCACATTCGGATAGACTACAACACTCTTTGGTCTCCTCACATGCGAAGAGTAACACTATTGTTGAAATCAGAGGGAGGAATTTGATCATAATTTCTAAGGTTTTGCTTTAATGACACGAGGTATTGTGAAATGGTTGAAAAGGTGATTTTTCTTGAGCAATTCCGTCATTAGAAATAAGTGTACTTTTTAGCTAATGAGTTAATGGTTAGGGAGTTACGCCAGGCTTGAAAAATTCAAATTCTGACTTGAAAAGGGTAAATTACCCTGTTAAGGGTATTGTCATTTTAAAAAAAATGTACAATATTTACTTTAAATTATGCAAAAATCGCCGCCACCGCCTTTTAGCTACCAATTCAGCCCTAATGTTCCGGAGTTACTTCAAGGGCTTGGATGCTCTCTGGCCATCAGCACTTATCAAACGGGAAAGGTTGTTATTTTTTCAGCTCAGAACGAAGATCAGCTAGTACAACTGCCAAGAAACTTTGAAAGGCCAATGGGTATGGCTGTTAATGGATCAAAGTGGGCAATTGCTTTGCGCTCTGAAATACTGGTTACGGCTAATACTCCGGGATTTGCTCAAAAATATCCGGAAAACCCTAATACCTATGATGGCTTGTTCATGCCAAGAACGTCGTATTATACCGGAGCTTTAGATATTCATGACCTGTCTTGGAGTGGGGATAAGCTACTGGCGGTAAACACACTATTCTCTTGTATTGCAGAGATGAGCCCGGAGCATAGTTTTCAGCCTGTATGGCAACCATCGTTTGTTTCAGCAATGGTTCCTGAAGACCGCTGTCATCTTAACGGTATGACGCTGAAAGACGGCAAACCAAAATATGTGACAGCTCTTGGTACAGGAGATACGCCTAGGAGCTGGAAAGATACGATGCTACAATCAGGAGTGCTGATTGATGTGGAAAGTAATGAAAATGTACTTGAAGGCCTTCCTGTTCCCCATTCTCCTAGGCTGTATGATGATGGACTTTACATGCTACTGTCCGCGACGGGCGAGCTTGTCAAAGTAGATCTCAATAGCAAGAAGTATGAAGTACTCACCAAACTAAATGGTTTTCTCCGGGGTATGGATCGCTGCGGAGACTACCTGTTTATCGCCATGTCAAAACTTAGGCAGGGCAGTTCCCTTTTCAAAGATGCGCCGATAGCCAAGGATTCTGTTTTCTGCGGTATCAGTATCGTATATGTGCCAACTGGCAAGCAAGTGGGCTATATCATCTACAATACAAGTGTAGAGGAACTGTTTGAGGTCAAAGTGCTCGAGGGCATGATGCGACCTAATATATTAAACCTGAAAAAAGGATTTCACCAAAACGTCATCGCCACAGAAAAAGAAGTGTTTTGGTCAGAACATGCAGAAGAAAAAATCACTGAACAATCGCCACTGTGAAAAATCTAGAACAACAACTAAAGGATCGAAAATCATCTGTCTACAAAAAACTAAAATCCAGGTTCCTGAAGAGCCTGGAGTCCGGCGGTTTCTCCGGAAAGAGCGGTAGAGAAAGATATTATGCCATCAACACCCTTAAGAAATTTGAGCGGCAACTGGGGATCAGATCATCCACCAAGCTCAAACACTGGGCAATCGCATTATCTCTTGGATTTATCACCATTGCTGCGACATCACGGTTCATAGCAGCTACGCCACCGGCAGTGGTACCTTTCAGGTCTGTTGAAATTCCCTCAGAAAGTGTAATCAAAGGTGAGGATATGGGAGTTGGGGACTTTGATGGTGATTGCGATACAGATGTATTGTCTTTTGTCTACAATGGTGACCATACGATATTCTTCAACGATGGCAGCGGAAACCTGGATGTGAGGACCATCATAGAGTCCTCCAACCAAAAACTCAATGAGTTTGTAATAGGGCATTTTGATGGAGATGCTGATCTGGATTTTGTCATCAGTGAAGAGTATGGCTCTACAGATCGTCTGAGGTTCTTTTCCAACCAAGGCGACGGAACATTTGTATCTAGCCAGGCCTTCTACAACGACACATTGGAGATCAACTCTTTGCAAACTGGCGATTTTGATAATGATGGGGTACAAGATTTATTGGTCCTTTTCGAGGAGCCTTCGACAGCTACCGACTACAACCTATTGATCAATGATGGCTCTGGCAACTTCTCATATAATGCCCTATCCTCCAATCTCAACGGCCATACGGTCCTGACAGGGGATTTCGATTCGGACGGCGATGATGATATTTTGGAAGGATCAAGCTATTTAAACATAGTAGTTTATAGAAATGATTCGACTTTAAATTTTGACCAAACCATACCCTCTTCTATAACACTTGGTCCTCCCGGTGGAAGTGGTTTTGATATTAAAGCTGGAGATATTGACTCTGACGGTGATCTCGAATTGATTGGGTACTTTGAATATGTCTCAAATCCATACCTATATGTTTTTGATAATAATGGCAGCGGTATTTTTTCTTCTTCGTCAAACACCTCACCAAGTCAACAATTCAGCGATTTTCAAGTTTTCGATTACGACGGAGATTCAGACATAGACTTATTAGTGGATTATGGTGGCTCACCTAATGATTTTGAGATCTTCAAAAATGACGGTGTCAGTACCGGTTTTTCAGCTAATACTTTAGATCTGTCATCAGTTTTCAATGCTGGTTTTGATGGTACTTATATAGCCGACTTCGATGGAGATGGTGATTTCGATATCCTAGCTGGAGGATACTATGAGCTGTCGCTGTTTAAGAATAACTCTGGATCGATCGCGCTATTCCGTGACGATCTGATCAATCCCTTGTCTATGGAGCGGACAGCAGTCGGGGATGTAGATGGCGATGGTGACATAGATATAGTAGGAAACAAACTCAGTCAAGTACTGCTCAATGATGGTTCTGGTGGCTTTACACTGAGTCAGACACTTGCTCGTGACAATGGGCTACTTTCAGAGCATGTGAGCCTTGGCTTCGTAAATGACGATGCGCATTTGGATGTGGTCTTCACGGGTCGTGATCTGGATGGAGCATCCCGGTCTACCGCTCAGGTAGGTCTAAATGACGGTAGTGGCAACTTTATTTTGCAACCTCTTGATACTTTGCCGACGCAGGTATCTAAAGCTTATGCCTCAATTGTGGGTGAGTTGGATGGTGATGGGGATCTAGAGCTGTTTCTCATTGCAAAGCCATACTCCTCTTACAGTGCCAAGTATTTTGATTTTGACAATGCCGGAAATCTTCCTACCACTGAATCCGGCTCTCAGTTTTTCAGCAGTAATGGAGACTTCAAAGATATACAACTTGTAGAGGCAGATACCGTCAGTGGTCTTGATGTGGTAGTCACTGATGCCGACGGGATTCACACTTTTAGGAATAATGGTACTGGCAGTTTTTCTGATGTCGGTGGGCCATTCATTTTCGATGGTGGTGTTGATACCAAACAATTCGCCGCAGCTGACTTTGACGGGGATGGTGATATAGATGTCGCTATTGCACATGCGGAAGATGATAGCGGCATTACTAACTATGGGGTCCATCCAATCTTGAGGAACGACACCTCTAGCTATGTATTCGGCTATGAAACCAACATTACCACAGGACAACCGGCTCAAGGTGTTGTCACAGCTGACTTTGATTTAGATGGTGATTTTGACTTGTTTTATGCCTCCAATCAGGGTAGTGACCTGGTTTATTTGAATGATGGCGCAGGAAGCTTCGACTTTTCCACTGATACCGGTGTCAATTCTCAGTCTTATGCATTGAATAAAGCCGATTTTGATGGCGATGGAGATATAGACATCCTGAGCATAAAAGGGAATCGAAAAGCAAGTATTCTTTTGAATGATTACCTGGCGGCTCCGATATTCAATGATACAGCGTATGTGGTAGCTGAAAATAGCTTGAACGGTACTGTTGTTGATACATTAAGGGCCACTGATGTCAATGGAGACGCTTTGTCCTACACGATAGATGCCGGTAACACCGGGAATACTTTTCAAATTGAAAATGACTCAATCCTAAGTGTCTCAGACAGTACTTTACTTGATTTCGAAAGCCCAACAACGTGGAACCTCCAGATTACAGCCAGCGACGGCTCACTTAGTGATGACGCCGTTGTTACTATTACAATATCCGACATAAACGAATCACCAATTGTTAGTGACGATACTTTCACTATCGACGAAAACAGCGCCAATGGAGTAACAGTCGATACAGTTGCTGCAACAGATCCTGAAAGTGCAGGACTGACTTATAGTATCA
>JAHCMJ010000273.1 GCA_019192485.1 Cyclobacteriaceae bacterium HetDA_MAG_MS6
CATAGAGCTAACCGTTTCGATTGAAACCCCATTAGTAAGAGTTACAGTTGTTGCAAATGTGTGCCTGGCCATGTGAAAAGTCAGATGCTTATCAATGCCGCAAAGTGTAGCTAACTCTTTCAGGTAAGCATTCATCTTTTGATTGGAGATCATTGGAAGGATTTGATCCGAATTTATAACTGAAGGATTTTCGGCGTACTTCTCGATAATCTCCAAAGCTTTTGGAAGAAGAGGAATGTTACTATCCGTACCTGTTTTCTTTCTTTCAGTGAATATCCAATATTCACCGTCGATCCCCTTCGAGATATCTTTAGTTGTTAACTTCTCAACATCTGAGTAGGAGAGACCAGTGTAGCAGCAAAAGACAAATACATCTCTTACCTGATCCAGCCTTTCCACTGATAGTTCCTTATTCGCCAGATTGGAAAGTTCATCTTTATCAAGAAAGCCCCTTTTGGTTTCTTTCAATTTTACTTGGTACTTCATGAAGGGATCTCGATCCATCCACTCATTTTTGACGGCCAGGTTAATGATCTTCCGGAAGTTTCGAATGTATTTAAGAGCAGAGTTGTGGTTGCATTCCTTCACTGTCTTTAAGTAAAACTCAAGATCAGTTACAAACTGAAATCGGATTTCACTAAGAAACACATCATCTAGGCGGTACTGATACTTGATGAATTCCTGAATGTGCTTCAGCGTCGTTTCGAATCGCTTGTAGGTCCCTAAAGCAAAGTCTTTTCCGATCTGCTTTTTGACCATATCGTTATGATAGTTGAAGACCTCCAGGATGGTTTTTCTCTTTTCATCGACTCCATTAAATAGGTCTTTGATCTTTTGAGCAGTTACAATTGCTTCAGCCTCCTCAAGCTTTGAATGAATTTTGTTGATCTTCAGATGAATAGTATCTAAATAGTCATTGATGGCTCTTGCGTCAGCTTTGTTTCCTTTGACTCTACCTGCCTTAGAATCCCACCTCTCGGGCTCTATGGAGCGTTTTGTGGATTGCTCCGCCCTCTTACCATCTACAGTGATCCTAAGAATAATGGAAACTTTATTGTTGGTGCTACGAGCTTCCTTTTTGAGGTAAAAGAGGATACTATATGTGTGATTCATGACCATTCTCTATTAAATACTCATATAATTTAGCTTAAAATAGTGTGAATTGCTAGTAATCATTGAATTTTATTTGTTTATAAAACACTGATAATCAATTAATTACATTTAATTAGGTGCGGATTTTTAATTGTATAAATCCGCACCGAATTACGCACCTAAGATATGATTTTAAATGAATATTTTGAAGTGTATAGAAACAAAAAACCCTTCATACATTTCGTATGAAGGGTTTTGAACAATTTGACTTCAAAAAAGTGGAGTCGGCGGGATTCGAACCCGCGTCCAGATAAGGAAATCATGCATCCTCTACATGCTTAGTCTTTCTTTGAGATCTTATCAACAGCCTGGTAGAAAAACAACCTAGCTAATGACCAGTTACTGAAATTTCGCCCTGACTTAGCAACATCACCAAGACTAGTTTTCTATTCGACACCCAATACCCAGACTCAGAAAACGAAAGTCCGGAAGGATGTGGCCAGGGAACGTCGCTAGACGCTCAACCTATTAAGCCCAGTATTCAACTGTTAAGTCGAATTAGGCAGCCATGGCGTAAGATTCTTCGCCAATTACAATTCGAACGTATTGATCACGGATGTTCGTTCACCACCCGACATGCAAATACATCATTTACACTTCCTGTCGATTCCAGTCGACCCCATATTTCAAAGAGCATACAAAATTACCACATTGCGTGGCAATTGGATCAACAAAATGATCTTCAGAAAAGTTTGTGTTTGATTTAGTAACCTAGTCCTTGACCCGATTGAGACCCATCGCCTTTAGGATGTAATTAGGTAAAGGCTTCCGAGGGTCCTTTTTCCGAAGGTCTAGATACCAGCCTATCTTTTTGATGATGGGTATTTTATGCGTTTCTACAAACTCTATAAGTGCTCCGTCAGGATCTTCAATATAGCTGAAGTGCCCAGCAGCTTCACCCATATCAAAAGACTCTCCACGACCAGCAAAACTGTCTACTGTAAAGGGGTGTCCTTTCTCTTCACAAAGTTTTCTAAGGGCATCCATGCCATGGATATCAAAGCATAAATGAATATAACCCAGGTCTCCCCAGTACCGACCTTCAAAGATCTTGTTGGGTTTTCTGTCCTCTACAGCTACAAGCTCGATTTCGCTATTGCCAAAAAGTTTACTGAATCCCCCTAGTCGTGGTTTGGAGTGGGTGAGGATAGCTCTTTTGAATTTACCAGATCCTCCCGGCACCACAGTCATATCCTCCACAGCATCACCCTTGTATAGTACTTGGTCATATCCGAGAATGTCGCCATAAAAAGCGATGGATTTTTCAAGGTCAGTGCAGCCTATTGTCATGCCAAACGAACCACTTGTTAGTTTCTTTTCGTCTTTGAACCAGCCATCACCTTCGACCACATCAAAGATATTGCCATAGAGATCTTTTAGATAAAAGTGTAAGTGACCTCGTGGATCTTTGGTGGGCTCATTCAAAACTTCTATGCCTCTGCCCCTATATAGCTCATGAGCGGCCTTCGCATCTTTGGTCTTGATTTTGGCACAGAAAAACCCGAGATCACCCAACAAGACCTCTTGATCAGAAGGTTGTGGTGTCCTGGAAGTATACTGCCATATTTCAAAACCTCCACCAGCTTGCAGATTGATTGCTAAAATGGCGTGGCGATCATGAGGTTTTCCACCAGTGTATGGTAACATCAGGTCGGCTGTAGCGGCCTCTTCAAAGACCTTTACATCCATCCCAAAATTTTGTCGATACCATTTCCAAGCTTCGTGCACATTGCTCACCCCGATGCCTATTTGCTGGATACCACTGATGATCACTTCACTCATGATTTTAGCTTTATTTTAATTCGGCGGTAATGATAACAAAAGCGTAGTTCTTTTGAAGAAAATTTTATCTTGCATTCCTAAATGGAACAGTTCGTAGTATCGGCAAGGAAGTACAGGCCTTTGGGCTTTGAAGAGGTAGTGGGACAAGACCACATTACTACCACGCTAAAGAATGCCATTGACAATAATCATTTGGCGCAGGCTCTGTTGTTTTGCGGTCCAAGAGGAGTAGGTAAAACTACCTGTGCCCGTATCCTGGCTCGGATGATCAATGATTTTGAAGCTACTTCAGGAGATGCCAATGCTGGTAATTTCAATATCTACGAACTTGATGCGGCTTCCAACAATTCAGTGGAGGATATTCGTAACCTGATCGACCAGGTGAGGTATCCACCTCAGCAAGGCAAATACAAGGTCTATATTATAGATGAGGTACACATGCTATCCAATCAGGCTTTCAATGCTTTTTTGAAAACCCTGGAGGAACCTCCGAGTTATGCCATATTTATCTTGGCAACCACTGAAAAACATAAGGTAATCCCAACGATCCTGTCTAGATGCCAGATATATGATTTCAATAGAATAGAAATCATTGACATCGTAAGGCAGCTTCAGAAGATAGCTGAACAGGAGGAAGTACAAGCCGAAGAAGATGCGCTACACTTAATTGGACAAAAGGCCGATGGAGCCCTAAGAGACGCATTGTCCATCTTTGACCTGATTGTAACGTTCTCTACTGACAATAAAGTTACCTATCAAAATACGATCAAGAATCTGCACATTCTTGACTACGACTACTACTTCCAGATCACGGATCACTTCAAGGGAGAAAATATGTCGGGTGTATTGTTGCTTTTTGACGAGATCCTCAGGAACGGTTTTGATGGTCACAATTTCTTGATCGGACTGGAGGAGCACCTGCGTAATCTGCTGATTTGTAAGGATGCAGCGACGCTGAAACTCTTGCAAGTATCAGATAATGTACGAGCTAAATATGAGCAACAGTCTCAGCAACTTTCGGCTTCTTTTTTGCTCAGCGGATTGAATCTGATCAACCAATTCGATGTCCACTATAAGACGAGCAAGAATCAACGACTCCATGTTGAGCTGTGCTTAATGAAGCTTTCTCAACTTGATAGGGCCACTAAATTGGCTGCAGACACCTCCCGATCAGAGGTAAAAAAAAAAGTAGCCTAGAAGAAGAATCATCAAAATCTTCTAAGAAGGAACAAACACCATCCCAGAGTGTCAGTATCGAGAAGCCGGAAGAGGTCCAGCCAACATCCAAATCTTCATCGGAACCTGACACTGCCTCATCTTTTCAGCCACTGATCACCAAATCGGAAGAAGCTGGTGGACCCAAGGAAACCCCAAGTTTATTACGTCGAAAAAAACAAGAAGAGACAGTTGAAGAAAAGTCTGTACCTCTTGAGGAGAAAAGGACAGCATTTGACGATGATCAGTTGCAAGACGCCTGGGACAGCTTTCGTGCATCAAGAAAGGAGCAGGCGGGAGATAGTGAATCTTTGATCTTGAGCCGGGAAATTACTAAAAAGGATGAGGAGACCGTACTATTTCACTTAGGTAGTGCACTGGAGGCCAAGATCCTTGAGCGATTTGAGCTTGACCTAATTGGACATCTCAGGGAGCACTTGAACAATACGGTCATCCAAATAGAGAAAGAAATCCGGGAGGACGAGTCCAAGAAGAAACTGTATACCAGTAGTGATAAGTTTGACTACATGGTTCAGCAAAATCCCGCGCTTAAGGATCTAAAAGACAAACTCGGATTAGATTTTGAGTACTGACCCTCAGATAGTTCCAAACTAGAGTAATACCTACTCTTTGCCACGCACTTTTAGAGCAAAGGCCCAAATCAGCTGAATCATTAAACTATATTCAAGTTATTTTCAATCAAAATTTGAACTTTTAAGTGATAAAGTTGTATTATATTTGAAATACAATCAGCTTTTAAAATGGACAATATCCTGATAGAACCGACCTTTAATACTCCATATGTATCGATCGACTATTCGAAAGGTATCTTGGAAGTTAGGGGTTCCTCCAGTCCAATCAACGTTTTGGCATTCTATCAACCTATTTTTGAAGCTATTCGAGACTTTTCCTCATCTGCCCCAACCATATCTGCTGATTTTGGGATGGAGTTTATGAATACAAGCTCGACCCGTTGCATTTTTCTAATGCTAAAGGAACTTAAGGAATTGGCTACGACCGGTAAGGAAGTGACTGTTAACTGGATGTTTGAGGAGGATGATCATGAGATGCTTGAGGTCGGCGAGGACTTTCAGGAGTTGGTTGATGTACCCTTCAATTTCGTTGAGACATCCCTCGAACGTGTGGAGAAAAACGACCATTAATACTTCAGATTGCTCTCAGTTTTCTCCACTGAAAATTACTGCAATCGTTCCCGGAACTTATTCATCTTAAAAAATCCAGGTTGGATCAATCGTATTTCTCACGTTTGGGACTTTGATCTAGTTTAGCAACAGGATTTTTAATGGATCCCTCCAAAACACGACCAGCTTTGGATCTTAGGTGCCCGCTACAATTTTCAAACAGCACTAAGACAAGAACATGAACAATTTTTACCAACTTCCGACTGCTAAGACTGCACAAATCTCAGTTAACTACACAACAGGTACCATGGAGCTTCGTGGTGCTAGCAATCCAGAAAACGCCATTACATTTTTCAAACCTACCCTTGAGGCTGTTAAGAGCTTTAATGAGACAGATAGAAGGGATGTGACTGCCAATTTTGCACTGCAATACTTTAATACAAGCTCCGCACGGTGCATCTATTTGTTGCTTGAGACATTGAATGAACTGAGGTCAAGTGGTAAAAAAGTGACCATCAATTGGTTTTATGAGGAGGACGATTTCGATATGTTAGAGACAGGGCAGGATTTTGAAAACTTGATGGATATGTCTTTCTCTTTCAAAGAAGTTAAGACCTCTGGAGATGATTTGGTTCAGATCATCTAGTCAATACCTTTAGATTTTCTCCTACACTAAGATTTGGATCTGTTTTGCCATTGAGCTTCATGAGTTCATCCACTGACATCTTGTGTTGCCTGGCAATTTTGTACAGTGTATCCCCTTTCTGGACGATATAGTTAGAAGTTGATGACGTGGGTTCTGCCGGGAGCGCCACTTCTGGTTTTGATTTTTGGACAATCAAGGTATCTCCTACGTCTATTGAGTCAGAGTCTTTTAGCTTGTTCCATGTTCTAATATCTGATACCGTGATCTTGTAGAGTCGGCTAATACCCCAAAGTGTTTCGCCACCTTTTACGATATGGATCTTGTCCTCTGTTCTCTGCTGAGTTTCTTTTCTCACCTCCTCGATGGGTTTTTTAGTTGCTACAGCAATAGGTTTTTCGTGCCCTTTCTC
>JAHCMJ010000274.1 GCA_019192485.1 Cyclobacteriaceae bacterium HetDA_MAG_MS6
TCATTATCTCCTAATAGGAATAGGTTGATGTATAAAGTAGTAGGCTTGGGTGCATTCGTTTCTGATCTGGAAGGGAACACATTATCGGAACTAGGCGATGTGGATGCCGCCTCATGGATCAATCAAGATGAAATACTGTACGCCATTTCTGAAGATGATGGTATGGAGACCAGTTCTTCTCGGCTGGTAGTGCAAAACCTTACAAATAATGATAGAATTTTATTAAAGTCATCAGTAGAGATATTAGAAAACCCCTCAGTGAATGATAAGGGTAATAAGATTATCGCTAATTCACCTGATGGCAAAATGTATTTGTTTACTAAGCAGCTATGAAACACAATCGCCTTTTAAGATTAGTATGCCTCTGTATTACCTGGCTTCTAGTCAGCAGTCTGCAAGCTCAATATACGCAGCTTGATGGTGTAAAGATATGCCTGGATCCTGGTCACGGGGGGCATGATAGTAATGATCGACCAACGGAGTTGGGAGTTGGGACGATCTATTACGAGTCAGATGCCAACTGGGAGGCTGTAGGATTTTTGGATAGTCTCCTGCAAAAACTAGGCGCGGATGTCAAGATCACAAAGACTACGAACGATCCGGACTCACCTGATCGAGAACCCAGCCTTTCGGATCGGGTACAAGTAGCCAACACATTTGGTGCCGACTACTTCCATTCTTTCCATACTAACGGTGTCGACAACCCGACGGTCAACTATACGCTCGTGCTTTACGCAGGAGTGGCCGATAACCAACCGGACGATCCCGATGCATTGGTCATGGCGGAGATCCAGGACGATGAGTTGTTTAAATACATGAAGACTACCACTCATTTTGCCAGGGCTGATATCCCCTTTACCGGCTTTACAAATGGCCTGGGTGTACTCAATAACCTCAATATGCCCGGTACACTTTCCGAATGCTCCTTTCATAGCAATCTCAATGAAGGTCGAAGGCTGATGAATAGTCGCTATCGTAAGGCCGCCGCCTGGGCCCTCGTCAAATCTTTTCTTGCTTACTATGACCAACCAGCGCTGGATGTCGGGGAAATAGGTGGAATTGTTACCGATAAGGAAGGGCAGGCTCTAAATGATATTGTAGTAACCTTAAATCCTGGAACGGACCAGGAGAACATCTACAATGGAGATCAGTTTCTCAATGGTTACTATCTCTTTGATTGGTTAGCCCCGGGAGACTATGAAATCAAATATGAAAGACAAGGATACGATCCGCAGTTGAGGACAATTACTGTTGTAGCGGGAGAATATACGGAGGTTGATGTTTCTCTTAACGAAGAAGGAAGTGCGCCTTCTATTCCCACCATTAGTTTTGTTAGCAATCCTTTAGGTCAAGCTGGTGTAGAAGCCAATTGGATACCTAATGCAGAACTCACTTTAAAGGGATATCGACTTTATTTTGCTACTGATGACAACTTGGACAACTGGACCCTAGCAGCTGACGAAAGCAGATTGACATCGGATTCTACATCAGTTTCCTTACCATTGACAGAGTTTGCTAATGCGCCCACTTCGGACGTTTATCACTTCAAACTGACTGCAGTTGCTGAGTCGGAAGCAGAAAGCGAAGGTGGTGATATCTATTCCAGGTCGTCTATAGTAGGCGGAGATCGCATTTTGATTGTAGATGGATTTGATCGGACTAGTGGCTCCTTTACAGAGAAGTACCATGAGTTTGCAACGGACTATTTTAAAAGTATACGGGACTCTCGAGTAGCGGAAGTAGCCACGGCCTCAAATGAAGCGGTGATAATGGAGGATGTTCAACTTTCGGATTATGATCTTGTGGTATGGTTCCTTGGAGATGAATCTACTTCTGACGAGACCTTGAACAGCACGGAGCAGTCAAAAATTGCTAACTTCTTGGAGGACGGTGGTAAGTTGTTTATCAGTGGGTCTGAGATTGGCTGGGACCTATCTCAAAGAGGAACAAGCGATGATAAGACTTTCTACGAAACCTATCTTAAGGCTATTTATGTAGCTGATGGCGCTCAAGCCTATAACCCCGCCAAAGGAATAGCAGGAACTGAATTTGAAGGTCTTGAGATACCTTTTGGAATAGCCTATCCCGAAGATTTCCCCGATGACATCGCACCCGGCCCTGGAGCAATTGCCATCCTTGATTACAATGAGTTTGGCAAGCGAGGAGGGGTAGCTTATAAAGGTAACCTGGGTGCAGGGGTTGTCCCCGGAGGCGTGGTTTATATTTCATTTCCTCTAGAGACGGCAGGTGTTCGGGACCGTCAGTTGATGATGCGAATGACATTGGATTATTTGGAGGTAGGTACATATCAGGCTTGGCCTCCTATTGCAGAAGATGATGAAAGTCAAACCTCCTCTGATCAGGCGGTGAGTATTGATGTACTTGATAATGACTGGGATTTGAACAATGACCTCAATCCAGCCTCCATTAGTATTGACACTAATCCTACAAATGGTAGTGCGGTTGTTGCGGGATCACAGATCCAATACACACCTGATATTGACTTTGGAGGAGATGACACTTTTACCTACCAGGTAAAAAACTCTGATGACCTTGCTTCGAATTTGGCAACCGTGACGGTCTCTGTCGAAAAGATCCTGGGAATCGAATCTGGATCTGAACAAATGGTATTAGTGCCCAATCCGATTGTCAACGATGCATCACTAAGACTGAGGGGAAAAGAGTTTAAATCAGATTTGCACGTGGTCATATCAGACCTAAATGGGAGGCACATTAATGCTATGCAATTTCCCGGACCGACTAGTGGCATTCTTCGGTTGCCCACAAGCTCACTCAAAACAGGCATATACCTGCTTTCCGTATCTTCAGATCAACGCACAGAAATACTCAAACTGATCAAAAAGTAACTAGGTCAATTAAGCTATGAATATGAAATACGCCATTTTTTCCGCCTTTGTCTTTGTATCACTTAGCATGCAGGCGCAGAAAGCTAGCAAAGCTCTCAGCATTGAAAAACTTCATTTGAAGGGTTTCAGTGCTCAATTTAGCCCAGAGGGAGACCGACTGCTATATGCCGGAAAGCACTTCAATGCATTGTTCCTTTACGATTTGGATCAAAAGGAGGTAACTAAAGTTGCTGATGGTATAGGGGTGGGTTTCGAACCCATTATTACCAGCGATGCAATAATCTACCAAAAATGTAAAGATGAACTGGAACGAATAGAGTTAGCTTCAGAAGAACGTCAGATTGTTCCAGTTAGTCAGAACAACTTGAATCCGAAGGACTATTTGGCCAGAGATCAGAAACTGGGCGAAGTTTACTTCGCTCGCAGCAGCTCTGACCTTCGAAGCATTGTGCTGTTATCCTATGCCGGGGCAAAAGAAATTACCCCGCTGGGTGATGTAGACTATATCAATATCTCTCTATCTCCTGACCGCAAAAAGGTATTGTTTCGTGTTTCAGGGATGGGCTCTTACATAGCAGATTTAAATGGTAAGGTGTTGGGCGAGCTAGGCGATGTTGAGTTTCCAAAGTGGGTAAACGATGATGAAGTGCTATACACCGAGACAGAAGACGATGGCTATCAATACATCCGATCAAATGTATACATCGAGTCTCTAGCTGGCGGAAGTAAAATAGCATTAACTGTGGATAGTGACGCAATTGCTCTTTACCCATCTGTCAGTCAGGACGAGAGCAAAGTGGTCTTTAACACGCCCGAAGGCGAATTGTATTTGATTCATAGATAGCTTAGTTAGATCTTCGGAAAGACCTCCATAGGAGGTTTAAGTTTTTTTCATATAGCGAAGGAATTGTTGTTTGATTATTTTCAGTAATGGGGAATGGGAAAGGAAAAAAATCCCAGCGGCATCACTCATCATATCAAGCCAGTCAAATGTGCGACTCGGAAAACCAAGCTGAGTGAACTCCTCTATAAGGCAAAAAATGATAACTAAGACCGAGCCCAGCAATGGGCGAAAAGCGTATAGGGAGAAACGTCTGAATCTCAGTGTCTGATTTAGCAGAAATGCCAGACCTCCGAATAGGAAAAAATGACCAATTTTATCACCCCATGGGATGCTTTCGGCAATATTCATGAGTAGGTTTTCTTGGTCTGTGTCTGCCTGATAGATCAACCAACAGATGAAACTAAAGAATAGGATAAACATGAACCGATCCTGGTTTAGTTGAGACTTGATTTTCGAAAAAGACCGACACCAGAGTAGTCTCTTTATTTTTTGAACGAAAGGATTCGACACTATTTTCATGAGGGGATTAGTTGAATGGAATAAAGAGTATGATGCTGATAGTGATCATGGCAAGAGCTGCACACCACTGAGCTGCCGTCAGCAGCTCACGGATGACTTTGATATGTTCTTCCCATCGAGGAGATACAAAATCAAACAAGTATTCTACTGCTAGCCTGATAAGATCCAGACTGATGATAATGGTACCTGCTAGTACGAGGATGGTCCATTTGAAGGTTGGAAGACCTACAAAAAAGCTGCCTGCTAACAATAAGAGTATTAGGCATATATGAAGAGTCGACTGTTGGTCGTTCAGAATCAATGACCTTAATCCCTTGATTGCCTCGTGGAGACTCCTGACCCAGGACAAAATGTTCCGGGTCAGGAAATTTGGTGAGCTTTTCATTTACTTGGAGAGCTCGTACCAGTTGATGTTACGTGTGAAGTACATAGTCACCGAGAGGATCACGGCAAGACCAGTGCTGCCCATGAGCAATGCGTAGTCTGCTAGTTGCAACGTGACGAATAGAAAACCATAAACCCCCATCAACACTATGGTCAAAAGCAGAATAAGTTTTTTCTTCTTCAGGATGCTTGTTGAGTACAGGGTAATCATCAGCATTACAGCTAGCGCTGAGAGCATGTAGGCGAGGTTAAATGAGGTATGCTCCGAAATAGAAACTAACAGCACATAGAACAGGCATAGTGCCAAACCAACTAGCGTGTATTGGAAAGGGTGTATTTTGTGCTGGTTCGTGATCTCTACCAGGAAAAAGATCAGAAAGGTCAAGGCGATAGTCATGATAGCGTACTTGGCGGATCGCATGGATTTCTGATAATCATCCAGGGGTAAGATGAGATCCACGCCAAATGCCGTGTTATTCATAGATTTGGCATATTGATTACCGATCCATGTTTGCGGGAAATTACGATTGAGTTGCAATACTTGCCATTTGGCCTGAAAACCCTCCGTACCTACCTCGCGGCTATCGGGAAGGAAGTTACCATTGAAACTGGGAGAGCTCCAGCGAGAGTTGAGGCTGATGTCAGTTTCACTTCCTATCGGGATAAAAGACATGTTTTGGCTTCCTTGCAGACTTAGGTCAAAGGCAAAACTTATTTCCTGCTCCTGTGCTGATTGCAAATCTGGAATCTCGAATGTCACTCCCGAGGCAATCAGGCTTGGGATTCGAGACCCGGGTTCTGCTTGTAGCTTCTGGCCATTCCAGGTAAGCCATATCTGCTCTTCTATTCCTCTCAGATCAGTGATCCCCAGGGTTAAAAAAGCCTGGTTCCATTGGATTGATTTCAAGTTGCTCGGATCGGCTTTTTCCTCAATCAGGAACTTGCCCTTGGCTTTGAGCGATGATTGGTAAACTATGATTTTATAAATACCCCGCTGCAGCTGCTCAGGGTCGATGGTCCCATCTATTGTCAGGTCTTCAGGAAGCAGGTGCAGATATCGAACCACTTCATAGATCTCATCCTCCTTTTCTTGTTCATACAACAGGGGTATGGTCAGTATAGGACCATGGATAGTCTGTTCATTAGCCCATTTCGAACTGACTTCCTGAATAGCGTCGTTATTGAGTTGTTCTCTTTCCCAGATAATAGACTTGATCATAGATGAAGGAATAAGGAGTAGCAATACCAAAATGGTGATGGTAGAAAGCTTGAGCATCACAGAGTTTTTAACCCATCTATTGATGCGGTCGATAGGAGTAATTGTTTCCATTTTATATTTGTTTAAAAGTACTTTGAATTTCAAAGTGTATGATTAAATTTTTTTAATGTTTAGATTCATTCGAAATACCTTGTCTTAAGCATTTTCATTTTAGCAGTTGTTCGATAGCTTTGATATGCTTTTTAAAAGCTTTTTTTCCTTCTGGCGTAGCCAGGTATTTCGTATTGGGTTTTCTTTCGATAAACTCTTTTTGCACTTTTATGTATTCGCTTTTCTCGAGTGATTTCAGGTGTGATGCTAGATTTCCATCAGTTACATCCAACAAGGATTTGAGGTTGTTAAAGTCCAGGTAATCGTTGACCATAAGAGCGGACATGATTCCCAGCCTGACCTTGTTTTCAAAGGCCTTATTTAAATCCTGCAAGATTTC
>JAHCMJ010000275.1 GCA_019192485.1 Cyclobacteriaceae bacterium HetDA_MAG_MS6
CCCGAGTATCCAAAAGATAAAATGGAAGCCATAACTGACGAACTAGGTTACACTGACAATTTAGTTGTCGAGGGGGAGCAATTTCATTTGTGGGTCATCGAAGGGCCCGAACAAATTAGAAAACGGTTTCCAGCAGATAAAGCCGGTCTGAATGTAGTGTTTACCGGTGACCTGCAACCGTACAGAGAGCGAAAGGTTCGAATACTCAATGGCGCGCACACGTCAATGGTTCCTTTGGGCCTTTTGATGGGGATCGAGACTGTAAAAGAGGCTGTTGAGCATCCTGAGTTGGGGTCTTTTGTCCGTGAGATCATTGAAGAAGAGATCATACCTACACTCAGCTTATCAGAAGAGGAGCTCAGTTCTTTTGCTTCTTCAGTATTAGATCGATTCAAAAACCCTTTTATCAAACACTATTTGTCAAGTATTGCCTTAAATTCTCTTTCCAAGTTTGGCACGAGAGTATTACCAACAATCGCGAAGTATATCGAGATAAAAGGGACATGTCCTGATAGACTGTGCACAGCTTTTGCTGGGTTGATCGCATTCTATCGAGGGATTTGGGGTAGTCAAGACCTTCCTGTTCAAGACAATCAACAATGGCAGCAAGATATGAGCGCACTTTGGACTCAATATGATAATGGTGAATCCACTTTGGCGGATCTGGTAAAAACCTGCTTAGGATATACAGAAATATGGTCCGAAGACCTTAATACGTGGCCTGGGCTTGCACATGAAGTAACGCAGAAGCTAGAAGTACTTACTAAGTATGATGTTAGGAAATTGCTATCTGTTGATGATGCCATTTCTGATGTCTCTTGAGTAGGGTTTGCTGAAAATCATCAGGTGTTCTTCTCAAGGCATGAAGGAAGATACGGAAGGCTCTTAGATCTGGACATCAAGCGTCAAGGACGGCCTGACTGATGCTAACAGAGAAAGCGACTATTTTTTTCCACTCGCAGGAAAGTATAACGAAATGAATAGCTTATTGAACCGTCAATTCATTGCCCTCAATCATTACTTTATTGAGTACTAGCTGATCCGCAAATTCAATGGCACTTTCCTCGCCAGCTTTTTCGATTTTGATATTGTCCAGCATTACTCGGGTAATCGGCTCAGCCTCCACACCTACGATTTTAAAGGGTTTTTTCTCCACATTACCGCAAGTGATGTTTGAAACGAAGAAATCATTGAATTTAGTTGGGAAATTATTGCCTCGATAGCCGTGATAATCCATGCGGAAAATGAACATGGCATCCCTACAAGACTCTACCTTAGTATTACGTAGAAAAACCCGCTGCACCTGGCCCCCACGATCTAGGTTGCATTTGAAGTTCAATGCATGCATGCCGTTGGCAATATAATTGTCTTCGGCAAAGATGTTTTCTACACCGCCGGACATCTCCGAGCCAATGCACAAGGCATTAGCTCCACTGAGTAAACGATTGTTTCTGACGATGATATTTTTACTGCCAGGTCTATCCCAGGCGTCTTGATCCCTGCCAGCTTTGATAGAAATGGCATCGTCTCTTGTCTGGATCTCACAACCTTCGATGAGCACATCTTCAGAACTGTCCGGGTCTACGCCATCATCATTGAGGACTACCCCAAAGACCTTCAAGTTTCTGATGGTCACATTCTTACAGAAGACCGGATGCACTGTCCAAAACGGGCTTTCCGTAATCGTGAGGTCTTCGAATAAGATATTTTTGCATTCAATGAGTTCGATGAGTGATGGCCTCAGAAAGTGCTGTTGGCCATCGCCAAATCCGTCATCTTTTCCGTCTCCATCTAGGTCCAAGTATCCGTTTCCAAAAACTCTTTGGTCATCTGGAATTTTGTCATTACCCATCTGGCGGAGTCTGTTTTTGTCGGGCTTCTGAACTTTTCGCCATTCGCGAGACCATTCTCTGGCTGCGCCATCAATAGTGCCCTTACCCGTCAACGCTACATTCTCAAGCTGAAACCCATAAATGAGAGGAGAGTAATTGTAGCACATAGTTCCTTCCCATCTCACTTTTACTGCCGGTAGATAGCTATCGGGATTGCTACTGAAATAAAGTCGAGCATTTTGAGCTATGTGCAAGTTGACATTGCTTAGTAGTATGATTGGACCATCCACGAAATACTGACCAGCGGGGATCAGTACTTGCCCACCACCTCTTTCAGAACAAGCCTTGATGGTATTATTAATGGCCTCACGATTGTCCGTGGTGGAATCCCCCTTAGCGCCAAACTGGGTCACATTAAAAGTTTGTTCTCGAAATGTTGGAGGGATAATTCTTGCCAGAATCTCTGGCACTTGCTGCCAGCCCGCTTCTTCTAGGGCCTTTGCCTGATTATAAGAAAATGCGTCATTCTTTTGTGACGAACACGAATTGATCATGGCAGCTGCCACGCAGGCAACAAGTAGGATAAGGCCTTTTCGAGATTTCATATGATATCTTAGATTTCTAATTTAGGACGGTAAACTCTTGTATTGTCACCCACAGTATTGTAAACAGCAATATATAGCGACAGCTGTGACTAAATGCGCAGTTATTACAATAACTTTTACCTAGCTACACAACGGGCCATATTGATGGCCTTAGCTATCCTGGTTATTTTGATATGAAATTCGGTAAATAGCTCCGGCATGATCGTCTGATATGAGCAAAGAGCCATCAGGCATCTGTAGAAGGTCAACTGGTCGTCCCCATGCGTCATTTTTCGATGGATCCAACCAGCCGTAAGCAAACGGCTCATAATTCACTACCCGGTTTCCTTCCAATGTCAGCATCATGATGCGATAGCCTTGCTTTTCTTTCCTATTCCATGATCCATGCTCGGAAACCAGCATACGTCCTTTGAATTCTTTTGGGAACATATTACCTGTATAGAATAGGAGACTTACCGGTGCTGCGTGAGCTACCAATCCGAAGGCCTGTGCAGTGAAGTCGGAGCAGGGTCTTTGCGGTCCAAATTCCGGATCAGAGATCTCAGCACCATGGCAGAATGGGTATCCGAAGTGCATGCCGGGTTCAGGAGCGAGGTTAATTTCACAAGGAGGCAAGTCATCTTCTAGCAGATCCCTGCCATTGTCGCTAAACCAAAGCTGTCCTGTCTCAGGATGCCAGTCAAATCCACGAGAATTCCTCACACCGTGTGCGTAGATCTCAAAATTGCTTCCATCCGGATCTATTCTCGTAATAGACGCGAAGATGGGATTTTCCTCTAGGCAGTTGTTGCAAGGTGCTCCGACGGGGACATACAGTTTGTCATCAGGACCAAATCGAATGTACTTTTCTCCATGTTTTTTCTCCGGAGGATAATTAAATACTAGTTCTGGTTCGGGAATGTTATCCAGTTGATCCTCGATATTTGCATACTTAACAATTCTGTCAATTTCCCCTACATATAGGTCATCACCTCTTACGGCTACGCCCATAGGATTCCATTTGAGACCTTTGGAGATTTGTATGATAGTATCAGGTTTCCAATCGCCATTTAGGTCCTTGATAGCATAGATAAAATCAGTGTCATTTCGCCTTGTTCCCACGAAGATTGTACCCTTTGATCCCAGCGCTAGGGATCTTGGTTTTTGCAATCCTTGAGCGAAGACTTCCAATTTGAATCCAGGAATAACGGTTATCTGGTCCATTTGCAGTTCGCCTTTGCTATAGTGGGATCCGACGCGACTTTCCGTTCTGTTTTTGATCATTTTCTTTCTAGCCTTGTAATCATTAGAAGGCTTGACATCGGAGAAGTCCGAGACCGGTTCATTTAGTGTCTGACCGGCTCTGACCAATTTGACTTCGTTATTGGTGACCTTCGAGGCTTTGTTGCCAAAGCTGTTTCTGATGTAAGTTAGGATATCAGCTACTTGTTCATCCGAAAGGTGATCCATAGCGGGCATTACTGCATCATAGACCTCGCCATGTACTCTTATCTTTTCATCAAGACCTTTCAACACCACGCTGATCAGTCTCTCTTTACTACCCAAAACCCAACCCGTCTGAGTCAAAGGAGGGAAAGTGCCTCCTATTCCTTGTCCTTCTGACTGATGACAGACTGAGCAATTGGTTTCGTACAATTTCTTCCCTCGATTCAGGGTCGTCTCGGAAATATTATTGGTACTCGAGTTCTTCGCAGATTGACCGCAGGATAAAAATAAAATCAACAGCAGCATACAAATGGGGCTGCCGAGTTGAGCTATTCTTTTCTTTGCCAAGATGTGCGCTGTCATGTTTAGAGGTTTAGTTTGTTAACACGTTACAGGATTGTTGCCGTTATTGGTAACACAGGTTGCCTCATATTGACCTAATCAATTTGCCCTTGGCGATAAACTCCGGGTCAAACTCCACGCCAAGTCCAGGCTCTTTTGGAATATCGATCAATCCATTTTGGGGTTGTAGAGAGGAGGACAGTGATTCGACTGGCACCTTGTCCGAGTTACCTTTAAACTCTTGATATGGGCCAATATTGCGGACGCAAGAAGCAAACTGCGCCATATATAGAAAACCAAGTGCTTTTCCAGATATGTGGGGTGTACATTTTATGCCAATGCTTTGAGCCATCCTGGCTATCTTAATTGATCGGGTGAGACCTCCGTAGAATAGAAGATCAGGCTGGACGATATCATAAATACCTTGGTCCATTAACCACATAAATTGCCTGGTACTTACTTCTTCTTCGCCACCTGCGATAGGAATATTCAGTCCTTTGGACACTGCTACCGTTTCTTCGTAATGATCGAAAGGACACGGCTCCTCATAAAAATCCGTCGCATACTCTTCCAGAATTTTCCCAATATGGATGCCCATAGCAACATCGTATGAGCCATTTGCATCGGTGTATATAGTAGCGTCATCACCAAGCGTTTTCCTGACTAGAGGTATGAGTTCTTTATCTCGCTTTGTAGATGCGCTATCATAGCGCATTCGAGCGCCTAGCCGATATTTGACAGCTTTGGCACCAGATTTCTCTACCAATCCTTGTAGATGCTCGACTTCCTCTTCTGCTGGATTGCCTCTCTTGCCGCTAGCATAATAGATGCCTACTTGTTCTCTAACTCGCCCACCGAGAAGTTCTCCAATAGGTTGTGAGGACACTCTTCCTAGCAGGTCCAAAATAGCTATTTCGACGTAGGCGACTCCCACCCAAAAGGCAAGCCCTTGCCATTTGTAGTTCAACATGCCCATGTAAGTATTTTCGATAAGCATTTCCAGATCTCTTGCATCTTTTCCTTCAAAATGCGGAATGATCCGGTTCAATATGATGGGATAGATATTTTTGATGTATTTGCCATTGCCAGAACAAATTCCCACTGCACCATCCGTAGATACTGCCTTTAGGAAGAAGTGCTTACCGTTCTGGTATATATTGATTGATTCGATGATAATAGACTGCTTAACCTTTTCCTTCTGAAGTACAGGGCTAGCGGCTATTTTCCTGAATTGCTTCAAACGATCACTGGGAGTGTAACCATTTGAGGTGGACTTGTCAGCGCCTTCATAACTACACGCGGCCAATGGTGCAATGAGGGTGGCTCCTGCAGTTTTTTTCAAGAATGATCTTCTGTTTTTCATGATTTAGATTCCAATTTCATCCGCCAACATGGCCGACAGTTCTTCTTGAATATGGAGATAATCGTCATCATCGGCAACATTTTTTAGCTCAATGGGGCTTTTAGTATAATCATATAGTTCCATTGCCACGGTACTGTCGCGATTTGTTTTGCTGATCCATTTGACTAGTCGGTAGTTTTCTGTTCGAACAGAAAAGCCTACGACCTTTTTTCTTGGTCGCTGACTAAAGGCAGCTTTTTTTAGCTTTTGATTTGTTTTATCAAATAACGGTGTTAAATCAGTCCCTGATAGTGATTGGCTGTTTTTTTTGACACCAGCAGCCTCAATCAAAGTGGGATATAGATCTATTAGTTCCGTGATGCTTGAGGTGCGTCCGGCTGGCTTGTCCGGATGGTGCAGGATCAATGGCACCCTGGTGTCCAGCTCATAGTGTGTATCCTTACACCAATCATTGAAATCACCCAACTTAAATCCATGGTCTCCGAATAGGACTACAATGGTGTTATCCTTCAGACCTTTTTCTTCCAGGGCTGTCAATAGCTTTCCAACTTGAGCGTCCATGTAACTAATACAGGCATAGTAGCCATGAAGAAGCGTGTCCCCCTTATCTCTAGGAATAGTTCCTTTTTTAGGTACACCAAAATATTTGCGCAACTCGCCAGCTTTGTTCAAAGCAAACTCCGGGGCACCTTCCGGCGCTTCATTGGAGGTGTTGTACACTTGCCAAGGCTTTTCATA
>JAHCMJ010000276.1 GCA_019192485.1 Cyclobacteriaceae bacterium HetDA_MAG_MS6
GTTGTGGGCTCTTTGTCGGCGAAGCTACATGCTCATCCGTACCTAGGTATTCGCCGTCAAGATAGAAGATGGCTTGTCCATTTCTGGTCATAGCGACGAGATGATGCCATTGCTTATCCAGATCGGTGAAGATATTGCCCTGATCATCACCTGTCTCTCCGGCACCAGTCAAGCTAAACCGATCTCTTGAGGCATTGTATTCCAGTTCATACCCATGTGGGTCATTCCATGCATTGCGTTTGTTGATCACCCGACTGTAAACAGGGAAATCAGCTGCTTCTACTTTGATCCACATGGCTATGGCCATATCCCCGATCAAGTCCAATTTGCTGTCTTCTGCAAACCTGATATGGCTCGATACGCCATCAAAATCAAGAGCCGTGCCTTTTTTTCCTTTCACCCAAATCGGATTTTTAACCACACCACAATTTCCTTCATTTTGATCAACGACTGTAGCTCCTTTGCCTTCGTCAAAGGTCCAATGCGCCACTAGAGGCCTATCGATCATGGTGGCTCTTACATTTTTGAGCGCATTACCAGAAAGGGATTTGTCTTTCAAACCATTAAGTTCCAGCTGATATGTTTGATTTCGAGAAAGTCCGGAGACTGTCAACAAGACGCTCTCATTGTCATTGAAAGAAACCTGCTCTATGGCGATAGTAGGATCAAAACGATAGTTTGCTTTATTCAAAACGCTCTTCTCATCGATAGCCTCTGAGAAACGCAATAGCAGTGTCTTCCCATCTACAATATCTAGCGATGTTAGTTCCATGGCTTCCTTGTCTTCCAAGGTCTTGACCTGCGCAGTCAGCGATGACGAAAGTTGACCAAAACCGTTTTGCGCCTGTAAAGTATAGTTATAGGATTTTTTTTCGGATATGTCATAATCCGAAAAGCTTGTACCTCGAGTTCTGGTGATTTCCTCTCCATCCCTGTAGACTACAAATTGATTCAACCCTCCGTCGGGTTGATCTTTTTCCCATTGCAGTTCAACGAACGATACTTTATCTACTTTGGCTTTGGCCGTAAAATTCTTAGGCTTACGAACCCGTTGAGCCTCCTCAAATCTATTGTTGACCAATCGAATACCGACAGATGAACCGCTGACATCCAAGAAATCGCCGATTGCCTCGTATTCCGTATCCCCAGTTATCGTTGCTTGGTCAACATCTCTCAGCTGTATCAATGAAGTGGCCCGATGTGACTTATTTGAGCGCAGGTTTTCTACAAACAGGCCTTTTACATCTTCTGTGAATAATGCCGATCTAGGCTCTTCTGCGGTAGTATTCAATGTCACATCATTTAGGTAAACACCTTCTGCATGCCTGATGTATAAGCCGAAAGCGGGGAGGTTCGAGTTGAACATTCTGTTGATCGGGTAGTTTCTGGTCGGCTCAACCACTCTGGTTGTTGTGTCCGAGAGCGTCCCTTTACCGGTCGTTGATATATATACCTGATCGAATCGGATGTTTTTGACCCTATTGCCAGGATAACCTGTAATCGAGGTGCTTACATTACCGCAATTGGTCGCATTGATATTACTAAAGGCAACATTCTCTATGAGCCCCTCAGGCTTTCCTGAATTTGGCAGCCATGACCTATCTAATCTAGCACCTAACCTTATAAAAATGGGCGTTTCGATGCTATCGATCATGACGTTGTTGATCGTAATGTCTTTAAGAATGCCACCGTCAACATTCCCCAGGTCGATAGCATTCAGTCCTACCCAACTTCTTGCTGGGTGGATCATTTTAGTTGCCTTGGACGGTCGAATGACGATATTGGAAACTGAAAAATTTCTAAATCCGGCGAAGGATCCAGTACCCCACTTCAATGCTGAGGCGTGAGACGAGAGTATACAGTTTGTCACCACTACGTCCTCACAAACCCTATTGCCTTCGCTTTTGAAACATAGAGCGTCGTCACTAGAATCAATATGGCAATCAGAGACGATAACGTCTTTGCAGCCATCAATATCCACACCATCATTGTTGAGGTTGGCATGGTTAAAAATGCGAATTCCCGATATCCTCAACTTGTCGCAGTGCAAGAACCTCGCCATCCAAAAAGCACTATGCTTCATCTGGATATCTTTTACTACGACATTGCGACATTTAACTATATGCATGCCGTAGGGACGCTCTTTGCTGTTGACAATATTGTTTTGGAAAACCTCGTGTTCGCCTCTTGGATAAAATGTTCCAGGACCCGTAATGGCTATGTTTTCCTGATCAAAGGCGTAAAGAAATGCCTTCCAACCAGTAACATCCATTCTAGAGAGCTCATTGGAAGGTACATCAGGGAATAGGGCTAAATCCGGATATCCGATCCATGTTGCCTTTTGAGAAAGATAGATAGTTACGTTACTTTTGAGAAAGATCGTACCTGTCGCAAAAGTGCCTCCGGGGAATATTACCTTCCCTCCTGTTTCACTACATTTATCAATAGCTTTTTGTATCGCTTTGGTATTGTCTTTTTTACCATCACCGACTGCGCCAAAATCTCTAATATCATATTCCTGAGACCAGGAAACAATCGAATGGAAAGCGAATAGGGCTGTAAATGCCCAGCGTGAAATATTCATGTAGTTATAATAACCCTTTAATAATTATTGATGAAAAACTAATTTTCTAGACTGTTCGATCGTCGACTGCTTTCCCAGTCCCTGTATTTTTAAAATATAAATACCATTAGAGAGGTTCATCTCAGCCAGGTGTAAGTCCTTTTGATGCTGGCCAGGAGATAACTCTCCCAACGAGTTTTGTACTACTGTCTTCCCGCTGAGGTCAACCAATTGCATAGAGACCTGCATTCGATTGGTCAGATTAAAATGAATATGAATATGCTCCTGCGTTGGATTGGGGAAAATTGAAAAAGCCAAAGAAGGAGCATCAGTCTTTCCCAGCACGTTTTCCACCCTCACATTCAAAGTATCTGAAAACACAAATCTTCCTTCGTTGTCATATGCTTTTGCTATGATGTCAATCTCTCCGTTTCCGGAACTCTGCCAATTCAGCGTGTAAGGTGCTTCAGTAGCCTCACCGATCTTTCTCCAGGACTGATAGTATTCGACTTTTGTCACTCGACCATCTGCATCATCGGCAACTGCCGTAATTTCCATCGGTGTGTTGTCAAAAAAATCATCCGGTTGAGGTGACGTGATCTGTATAGTAGGTGCCTGGTTTCGTTCAAATGTCCCAGTAGGAGAGCTTAAATATCCGTAAATAGCAGCAGATGGCGCTAAAGTTTGCCACACCGTATATTCGTTGGTCACGGGGCAGTACCTGTTTTCAAAAAATATTTCATGACCGGGCCAATTTTCCACGGTAGGATAGATACGATCCAACGCATAGTTGGAATTCCAGGGGCCATCATAGCCGTCGTCGGTAAGTCGAAAAGGACCGTAAGGTACTATACCTTCGATCATCTGCGGCTTGTTATCATACCACGAGTCAAGGTTGAGAAGTTCCATCGGAGATTGATCTCCCAATCCCGAAATCCAACACATGTTCAAAGGGTTGCCACCTAGCATGTAGTCAGCAGTATTTTGTACGCACCGTAAATATTTTTCATCTCCTGATATCTCATAAGCCATGACTGACTCGATAACCATAGGAGTCGTGGCTTGCCCAATCAATATGGGATAAAACCAATTTCCTCCAAACCTAAAGCTTCGGTCATCATAGGCTCTCAAATTGTTTTCGTCAGCATAGTTCAGAGATGCCTGTCGCAATATGCCATGCAAAGCAGTATCAAGACCTTCCATGTCAGCGTCGATACTGGCATAAGCCCAAACTCCCCATCTTTGATTTTCGAAAGAGGCAGTAGAGTTGGCAGTGACTTGGTTATTGATCTTAAACTCAGCTTGGTAAATAGAATCTCCTGTATATCTAAATAACCACGCCGCTGCTGACATCCAGTTAGGAATTGCCCTTTGACGCTCTTCGGAGGTGGTATTAGCCTTTGCCCATTTATAAACGGTGTCAGCATCAGTGTAGTATTCCTCAGCCTTTTCGGTAAAGCCAAGATTACGAAGATGGTACGCGTATTGTGTGGCCAGACCTGCATATCTAAAGGATGTGACTGGGTCCTCGCCGGATACGATCCACTCCCGAGGATCCTCATACGAAGGTACACCGGAACCCGGACTGGCAAAGTTACCATGCACACGACCACCCGCTACACCCCCGGTAGGTCCTTTGGTTCTTTTATAAAAATCAATTAGCCAAGCGGCTTCGTCTAAGATATCAGGAATACCGTTACCACTTTCAGGTATATTAAGCTCTCCATCTGTAAAGTTTTCTGGCCGCATCTCATACACGGTCAGCAAATAGGCAGGAACATCAGCATGCCTGGAATATCCATCCCAGTCGCCAGCATCGTGGTACCAACCGTAAGTATCTATTGGGCCAGTGCGTCCATCCAAGATTTCATCATCTGTGTATTCTTCACTAGGCCAATCTATCCACCTCGAAGTCGTATATTGTAACTTCCCTTCGAAACCCGGTGTAACAGAAGGATTGTGGTCTGCTGGTCGAGGCCAGTCCGAGGTTTCAGCTGTTCGCTCAATACCAGAACGCTGATGATAAACAGACCTTGCTGTCAGATAAAAGGCCTCTCTTAGTATGTTTTCTTTTATTTCAAAAGGATAGGAGCTACCTATGCCCTCTACCACAACGATGTATTCTCCAGGAACGGATAATGCAGAGAAATCACACTCCCATACATCGGCTACAGAAAAGTTTGCGCCCGGAGTATCATTAGGCTGTCCAATTTCTTCCTGGTCTTTTCTAAATCTTAAGGTCAACTGTCCTGAGAAGACTGAGTTACCAGTAGAAAGGTCAACGACCTGAAAAGGAGATTCATTGAAGTCATCTAGATCAAGGCCCTGTCCGTCACCCATCCAGTGGGATACATAGGCATACTTGGAAGTTGCCCCTGGCTCGAAACCGATCTGATTGACATGTATCGCATCAGACCTATTGGTGGTCTCATCAAACACAAAGCTCATACTTCTGATATTGAAGGCACCTTCTACATCAACTTGATAGGTACTTCCTGATTTTAACTCAGACGGCAAAACAAGATACATAAAGTGCCTACTGGCATAATCATTATCACATATTTCGCCGTTCCACTTACATTTTCTGGAAAAGTCGAAACCCTTGCTTTTTCGACGCACCGCTGTTGGGTTTTGAGCACTACTGTATCCGGAGTCGTCGATACTCGTAATGCGATAAGATGAAACAGACATAGATACAGCCCCATTGAAAGAGCTGTAAAATGCAGTATCTATATCACTTGATTGCCCGTAGCCATGCTGCACGACCACACCGTCCACCATTTCCACCAAAACAATATTTTTCGTAAGTGCAGAGACCCTTATGAGATCAGCTCCATGCAAGCTGAAGGCCAAAAGGAAAACAATTGGAATAGCAAGGAATCTTCTCATATCTAAGGGGGGATTGTAAAAGGTCAAAAAGCAAACAATAGTGAAAAAAATAGTCAGGAACTGTTAGTTCCTGACTATTACTTAAAATTCTACTAAGCGGGGCTTAGTTATATCCAGTGTTCTGATTTAGCGCTGTTGTTTCCACTTCCTGATCAGGGAAAGGGAAATATATCTCAAAAGCATCAAAATCATAACTGTCGGCAAATGCTGCATCACCGAAGTCGTAGGTAGTCAGATCAATTTGGTTAGTCAGATGTAACAACCTAAGATCAAACCATCTGTGAGACTCTTCAAAAGCCAGCTCGACTCTTCGCTCATTTAATACCCAGTCGCGGACAGTGTTCACGTCTGTTTCTGTAGTCGGGTGATCGGCTGGGATAGTATTACCGACTCCACCAAAGTCCCTTGCTCTGGTACGCACTTGGTTGACAAGTGCAATAGCATCTGAAAGCGTACCTCCGGTCTCTACGATAGCCCAAGCCTGCATCAACAGGATATCAGCATATCTCAGTGCACGTGCATTGTTGAACACGTGAGGGGTACCTGGAACCAAGTTTCCAGAATAGCTTGCCCTATTCACATACTTGAATATCTCTCCTGTTGCTGGATCAAAGGACTCAGCAATTCTGGGATCACCAACTTCGAATGCCCCGATAGCATCTGCTGTGGCCACTACAGTAGATCCAAAGTTTACAGTCCCATCAAACAGTCCCCAATAACCACCGGTATCACCATTCGCAGGAAAACCTTCGACTGACAACCAGATATTGAGCGTGATCTCATTCGCCGAAAACTGGACTTCAAATAGAGATTCAGCATTGTTCTCAAACCCTTCGTCAAAGTTGCTACCG
>JAHCMJ010000277.1 GCA_019192485.1 Cyclobacteriaceae bacterium HetDA_MAG_MS6
TTTGAAACAACTTCACAAAAAGAAACCAGAAGAGCGCATATCAGAACGCATAGAAAAGTTTGGTGCGATGGGCGTTTATCAATAGAATAGCATGAAGGTCGGTCTGGCACTTTCTGGTGGCGGAGCCCGAGGTATTGCTCACTTGGGTATGATCAAAGCCCTGGAAGAGGAAGGCCTCACCTTTGATGCAGTTGCTGGCGCAAGTGCAGGAGCTTTGATCGGTGCCCTGTATTGCTATGGTTACCCCCCAGACGAAATCGTTAAGTTTATTTCCAAAACCAACTTCCTGAAGATATTCAAACCGGCGTTGAATTGGAGAGGCTTACTCAAACTGGAAAGCGGGCATGATGAACTGAGGAAGTACCTTGAGCAAGACAATTTCTCAGCACTAAAAACACCTCTAATCATTGCAGCTACAGATGTGCGAAAAGGTGTTGTCAAATACTTCAAGAAGGGCAAGCTGATCAAACCCATTTTAGCGTCCTGCTGTATTCCTGTACTTTTTGATCCTGTTTCGGTAAAAGGAGTACATTATATTGATGGTGGGATTATGGATAACCTGCCCGTTTCGCCTATCAAGAAGAAAGTCGATTATATCATTGGCCTACATTGTAATCCACTGGGTTCGGACTATAAGGTTTCTTCCTGGAAGGACCTCATGGAGCGATCCTTGCTCATGGCAATATCATCAAATACCTATGTTAGCAAGCGTAGATGCGATCTCTTCTGGGAGCCTCCCGGTCTGGTCAATTTTAAGGTCTTAGATTTTAAAAAAGCAATGGAGCTATACAAGATAGGCTATGAGTATGGCAAACAGCAATTAAAAGAAAAGCCTATCTTCGATCTGATTGCTTAAATTTCTAAGTGAGATGAGAAGAGCATTCTATCGGTTTTGGTTTTGGCTCTTAGGTTGGAAGATCATCGGCGGGAATCCTCCGGATAAAAAGTATGTAATCGTAGTAGCACCACATACTAGTAATTTGGACTTCTTCGTTGGGTTGGCAGCCAGAAATATTCTCAGGTTGAAATCTAACTTCCTGGCGAAGAATTCATTATTCAAAATTCCGATTGTGGGATGGGTGTTGCGGCTGTTAGGCGGACATTCTGTAGATCGATCCAAGAAAATGAAGCTGGTGGACCAAGTTGTAGAATTGTTTGAAACAAACGAAAGATTTGTGATGACAGTGACCCCGGAGGGTACCAGGTCCTATGTGCCCAATTGGAAAACGGGATTTTATTTTATTGCTGTCAAGGCTAAGGTGCCTATTCAGATGGTGAGCTTCGACTTTAAGAAAAAGGTAGTCGAGTTAAAGGAGCCTTTTCACCCTTCAGGTGATCTAGATAGGGATATGGATTATATGCTGTCCTATTTTCGCACGATCACTCCAAGGCATCCGGAGAAAGGAGTGAAGTAAACTTTAAGGTAATTTATTTATCTTCCTGGTTTCACCGCTATAAATGATGTACAAGGGTTTGCTTATAGCCGTATTTGTCATGACCTACATGACAACATTCTCTCAAAGGACAGCAGATGCCTATCGAGAGTATCTCGAGATTGAGACCAAGGGGACGACTGACCTTCAGCATAAGACTGACCTGCTGTTTGACCTTTTTACGGTGACTTTGCCGCTTGATCGGAAAAGGACATTGCAAATCAGGAACGAAGTAGTCAGTCTCGGGGAGAAATCAGGTAATTCGAGTATTCAACTCAAAGGAGCATTGCTCAGCTCCAGGCTGCTAACCTCTCAAAACAAGTATGACTCGGCACGACTTATACTGGACTCATTCATAGCCAATATGGAGGAATGGGATGATTTGGAACAAGCAAGAATTTGGCAAGCGGTAGCCAATAGTTATTATTGGCCGGACAACATTGATTCCTCCATCTTCTATTTGGAGAGAGCCTTATCTGTAGCGCCAAATGAACCAATCCACCTGATCGCCGACCTTTATACGAAGCTTTCGACCGTTTATCGACAGCAAGGCAATCTTGACAAAAGCCTTGAACTGCTCGAACGAATAGACGAGCAACTCGACTCGGCACTTCACTACGATTCTACCTATCAAGTGTTGTTTAAAAAAGGTATCGTTGCTTATAGTGCTGGGATTATCCATTACTACAAGGGCAACTACCAAAAGGACCTCGAATGGCTTCTTCAGGCCATGCCCATATTTGAGGAGGTTGGAGACCTAAGGAGACAAGGGGCTTCTTTACACCATCTGGGTACGGTCTATAGAAATATCAAAAACCCGGAGAAGGCGATCGAATACTTCCGGCAATCATTGGATATCGATCAAAAAAGAGGAGATGATGAAGGAGTTGCTGTATGCCAGGAGAGCCTGGGTCTAGCATATGGAGATATGGAAGACTTTGAAACTTCTTACGAGTATTATCACTTGGCACTTGACAGCTATCAAAAGCTCGGTAAGACTGACCGAAAAGCCAACATCTACAATAATATAGGCACCAACTACTACGTTCAAGAAGACTTTGCTGAGGCTGCTATCTGGTATAAAAGATCATTTGAATTGCGAGGTGGTCTACAGATGGCCAACAGGATCGATCTTGGATCTAGTTTAATCAACATGGGGAGTACTTTTTTAGAGGCGGGAGATTACATTCAGGCCCGTAGGTACTTGGAGAGTGGGTTGGAGGTAGCGCAAGAGACCAAAATGCTACAGCAGCAGAAGTCAGCCACTGAGATGCTAGGATCACTTTTTGGTAGGGTAGGAGCGTATAAGAAGTCGAGCGAATTTTGGAAGGAAAATAATAGAATCAAGGATAGTCTGTACAGTGTACAAAGTCAACGTAGTATTGCAGAAATGCAGGAAAAGTATGATTCCGAACGAAAGGAAAACGAGTTGAGAGAAAATGAAGTTCGCATTCAATTGCTGGAGAAAGAAAGGCAAATTGTCAGATCAAACAATGCTATTCTGGTAGGCGGTCTTGTTTTGTTTGCCATTATAGGCGTACTTCTATATAAGAGACAGCAAACTCAAAAAACACTAGTAAAAACGGAATTGGAGTTAGCAGCGCAAAGGGAACAACATCTTAGAGGAGATCTGCAGTACAAAAATCAAGAGTTGGTCAATTTCGCGTTGCAGATATCAGCAAGAGACGAGTTTTTGGAGTCGATCAATAAGGAGATTGACAAACTCACCAGAAATGGACTTAGTGGCAATGAAAAGCTCATGCAGCTATCGAAGCAGCTAAAATTGAATCTTAGTTTATCAAAACATAGAAAAGAGTTTGAAGCTCACGTGAATAGTGTTTGTGAGTCATTCTTTATTCATTTAGATGCACTCCACAGTAACCTGACTGAAAATGAAAAGCGGCTTGCAGCTCTCCTTAGGTTGAATTTGACGTCAAAGGAAATAGCATCGGTTCTCAATATCTCAGCCAAGAGTGTAGATATGAATCGCTATCGTTTACGGAAAAAACTCAATTTGTCCAGCGATGAAAACCTGTATCAAGCGCTTCGATCAATTTGATGCTATCGGGACATAGTATGAAGAAGCTTGTAGATATCTGAAAGACGGAATTGACTGAAAACCAAAAACTTAAGTGTTAGGCTGTCAATATCTTTTCGAGAGAATTCTGCTTTTTGTAGACCTTTTGTAGATACATGATTGCACGATAACTATTAGATAAGACAATAGTATTGCCGCAGGACTAAAACATTATTTATAAAGTCATGCGAACACTTACTATTCTCTTTATGACATGCTGGGCACTTACAAATGCGTTTGCTCAGTCATCTAACGTTATCATTTATACCGAACAAGGCGAACCATTTACCCTTTTTGTGAATGGAGCTCAATACAACGATCAACCGCAATCCAGAGTAAAAGCCAGCGATGTGACAGCTGATTTTGCCCAGATCAGGGTGGTATTCACTACACCTGGCGCACCAGTACTCACCAAACCCTTGATGGTAGAGTCAGGGAAGGAAATGACTGCTGTCGTCAGGCAAAACAGAAAAGGGAAGTATGTCCTAAATTTGGTAAGCATTGTGCCAAAACCAGCGACTCCGAAAGAGGAAGTTGTTGTTATCAACCAGGCCGCTCCTACAGCTGTCGCCCCGGCGCAATCTCCGAAGGTAACCCAAAGTGTAACGACTACCAGTACCACATCTAACCAAGCTACGGGTACGGATCAAGCAAGCATTGGGATCAATGTTGGCAACGGGCAAGATGGGTTAAGTTTCAATTTAAACGTAAACGTCAATGATCAGGGGAGTCAGGTAGGAGTAAATAGTTCAGAGACTTTTACCAGTACTACGACAACCACGGCATCAACAGCTACACCTGCGCCTCAAGCGCCAGCAGCGGTGGAGTCAGCCTGTCAACCCATGAAATCATCAGATTTTAGCGCGGCCAGGAACTCAATAGCTTCCAAGAGCTTTGCAGATACCAAGATGTCAGTGGCGAAGCAGGTGGTTAGAAACAACTGCTTTTCTGTGAGTCAGGTCCAAGGCTTCATCAGCCTGTTCACTTACGAAGAAGAAAAATTAGAGTTTGCCAAATTGGCCTATAACAAGACCACCGATCAAAATAATTATTACCAAGTGGCAGATAGCTTTACCTATGAGGATACAGTTGCGGAACTCAATGCATTTCTGGAAAATCAATGAGTGTTTAGTGGCGAAATGGAAAAGGCTCTGGTGTCTCCTATTGGCACTAGGCCTTTCTATTATCGTAGCCGCTCAGAAAAGAGAAATTAAGCAGGGTTTGCTGCTGGAGCAACAAGGGAGAGTTACCGAAGCTGCTGAGCAGTTTATCCGGGCTTTGCACAAAAATAGGTACAAAACTGAGGCTGTTGAAGGCCTTAGTCGTACGAGTCAATCGGTACTAGATGCGAAAGTGAAAACTGTCCATCAGGCATATAGACAAAGAAATTTTCCGGAAGTCATTGACAGATTTGAGGATATTGAGCAGTATATAGCCAAAATAGCGTACTTCCAAATTACGCTAGAAGTCCCCGCTGCAGTGACCGAGTTGGTCGAAAACAGCAGGATGCTTCTGTTAAAGGACCATTACTCCAAAGGAGTATCCGCTATGGATGATGGAAATTATCCATTAGCATCTGAGAACTTTCTGTTGGTAGAGCGCCTTGATCCACAGTATCAGGATATTCAGTCCCGACTGCAGGAGCTGGAGATATTACCTGATTTTGATCAGGCTCAAAAATCATTTGAGGATGGCCGATATGGGATTGCCCTTCAGTTTATCGAGGAAGTACTGAGCAATCAACCCAATTACATGCCGGCGGTAAGAATGAGAGATCAAATTGGCAAACTTTCCGACACACCCATTGCTATTCTACCTGCTACTACAAATAGATTTGGTATAGACGATAAGATCAGAAGTCACTTAGTAGCTGCATTTTTGAGCCTCAATAATCCGATGATCAGGATAGTAGATCGAGACAACCTTGGTCAAGTGATTGATGAGCAGAAGAGAATGGTTTCAGGTATCATAGGCCAGGCCTCAGCTGTGGAGATAGGAGAATTACTAGGAGCTAAATACTTATTGCTTACCAAGGTCTTAAATGCGGACCTCCATCAAAGTCCTCCGACTAATCAAGACCTTACAGCGTATGTTGCGAGAACTGAGATGAATTCTTCGGGTTATCCCCAAGTGGCTTATTATCCGGTAAAGTATCAGGAAACTTCAAAAACAAACACTGTGCACCTTACTTACCAGTATCAGCTCGTCTCAACCGAAACAGGGGAGGTATTAGCTGCAGATGTGATTTCGGAAACTAAGCAAGATGAATGGATAGAATATAGGTATGAAGGAGATCCTAGCGCCTTGTATCCAGCTAAAAATGGAGTGATCTTCAAAGACCCAGATCGTAGAGGTGCTTTTCAGGCACGATTTGGTAAGAGGAGCAGTTCTCCATCCATTTCTAAGACAAGTGCCGATGCGCAACGCTTGATCGCTGATAGAATTGCTGCATCTTTTAGTGGTTTTTTAAGTTCGAGGTGATGAGCAATCGACTAACGATGGTTCTTTTGAAACTATTGACTATAGTAGCAATCCTAACAGTACTTTTAGGATTGGATCTTTGAATCGGAACTAGGAAAAATCTGCAAAAAGAAAAGGCACTCATTTGAGTGCCTTTATCTTATTTTGATGTAGTTCTTTTTGTTCTTCTTTTGGGCTTCACTTCTTCTACGATTTCATCTTCGACACCTGCTAATACCCGTCCACAGTGCTCACACACAATGATTTTTTTCTTTTCTCTGATCTCCGCTTGTTTCTGAGGTGGTACCACGTTGAAGCATCCA
>JAHCMJ010000278.1 GCA_019192485.1 Cyclobacteriaceae bacterium HetDA_MAG_MS6
TACTGTCAAATCTTGTGCGCCATTCATCTTCTCTTTGTCAAAGAAATAAAACGCCAAATCTGCTTGGTCAGATGGAAGCGTATCCACCTCAAAGTTTGGTAGCTGTCCTCCACTCAGCTGTGGGCAGTCAAATCGTACCTGCCAGATGAGATTTCTGTCAGCTCCAAATCGAGCTGCAAAGCCTAACAGTGAATCTCGCTTGACGCCATAGGCAATGATATCATGCGCTCCAACATCTAGTGTACCCAGGGTTACAAAGGAACCTCGGTACGCTTCCCCTTTGGGATGCAATGGAATAGAGTCCGCTCCCGCCATCCCCCAGTTATTGCGCGTATCCCAAAACTGGTAACTAGCTGTCCATTTTTCCAATTGCGTATCAGCCCAGGCTTTTAGCTCCAAAGCATATTGCCTGGCACCCTCGTTATCTTGGTATCGTGCAACGTAATAGTCTTGATAATAACTGATGGATGGATCAAATCTTTGTTCTATCTCTTCCAGCCTGATCTTAATAGCAGTCAGATGGTGGACGATACTATCATTGGTATTGACCTGCTGAATGATCATCAGAGAATCTTTGAGTGAAGGATTAAGCGAGGTATCAGCTAACGTATAAAATATGTTTTGGTCTATTTTAGATAGTAGCATATCAATAGCCACGGATTGATCATCATATTTCAAAAGAGGTTTTTTGAGCTCAATGGGAAGTTCCTTTGGAAACTCAGCCATTGTGCCAGCTTTCAGTTGCTCAAAGGCATTGGTCAATTCCTCATCAACAGCCTCAAGACTAGTTTTTAAGGTAGTTACCTTTCCGTTGATCTCTGCCTTGGTGGCACTGGCCCATTTTCCAATATTCCATGATTCCAGTGTACCATCTTCTGCGTTTAGTTGGGCCTCCAGCTTGCCGAATGAGGGAACATCCGTATAGGTGACAGATTCATAGTAACCGTCTTCGACTTTGCCTGTGATTGTTGCAATCTCCTGCGCGGCATCGTCAAAGGATTTCTGGAAGTCCTGTAATGTTCCAAGACCACTGATCTCATCTATCCCAGCCTTTAACACCAAGTCCTCGTAGCTTGTGTTGACATCAACTAAGTCATTAAAGGCATTGATCATGGACTGTTCTGTTTCTGCAAGACTTTCCAATCGTAAGGCCAACTCCTTTAAAGCGGCTTTTATTCCTTCTATCTCTTCAATTTTCTTCTCTATCTCCAGGTGCACATCTGATATCTTGATCCCAAACTCACCCGTCCGCAAATCTCTTCTATAAAAAGACTGATAGAACTCATCATTTTTTTTCAATTCCTTTTCTGTAATAAGCGTCTTGCTGGCTATGTAGAATATTAACGTGGAATCTGCTGCTGAGAGTACTGAAGCAGAATCCTGAATGGCATCGCGCTCATTCATCTTCTTCTCCATAATCAACGCCATATGGTAGTTAGCATTGGGATGATTGGCATTCTTGGGTTCACTAATAAAACGAATCAACTGAGGTTCGCCATCATCATAATTTTTGGCCTCAAGTAAGGGAAACAGGTCCTTATATTTAATCTTCTGCGCACTTGCCATCAGCGGGACTAAAGCAAAAAACAAGATTCCTAGACGCTTCATTTCATCAAATTTTTACTGGTAAAAGTACAAAAAGTAGATGTTTACCGTATTCACTTGCCGAACTTACCTTTCAACATCGCTAGCTTGGCCTGTAGGTCGCCATCAGCATCAGGTCGGTTCCTGCTCCTTTCCTGCCTGGGTTTCTTTGATTTTTGAAGTGTTTTTCCAAAAGGATCGGACTTCATTGATAGGGAAATACGCTTTCTAGCTGGATCTACTTCGGTTACTGTGACCTTTACTTTCTGTTGAAGTTTAACGACCGCTGCCGGATCTGACACAAACGAGTCGGACAAATGACTAATATGCACCAAGCCATCCTGATGTACCCCAACATCCACGAATGCACCAAACTTGGTTATGTTAGTGACGATGCCTGGGAGTTCCATTCCTGTCTTCAAATCTGACATATCGTTGACACCATCTGCGAAAGAAAAGACTTCGTATTTATCTCGAGGATCTCTTCCTGGTTTGTCTAGCTCATCCAAAATGTCTTTTAGTGTTGGTAGACCAACCTCTTCGGAAACGTAATTTTTGAGCTCGATCCTGTTTCTCATATCGGACCTGCTCATCAAGTCCCGGACTTCACAGCCTAAGTCTGATGCCATTTGCTCCACGGTTTTGTATCGCTCCGGATGCACGGCACTCTGGTCTAGTTCATTTTTTCCGTTTCGGATACGGAGAAATCCCGCTGCCTGCTCATAGGCCTTATCCCCAAGTCTTGCTACTTTTTTCAAGGCTGCTCTGGACTTGAAAGGACCATTCTCCTCCCGATGTTTGACGATATTTTCTGCCAATTGAGGTCCTAGGCCAGATACATAAGTGAGTAGCTGCCTGCTAGCTGTATTCAACTCCACACCAACAGCGTTTACACAATTCATGACTACATCGTCTAGTGATTGCCGAAGGGCATTTTGATCTACATCATGCTGATATTGACCAACCCCAATAGACTTGGGATCTATCTTGACCAACTCGGCAAGTGGATCCATCAATCGCCGACCAATGGATACCGCTCCTCTCACTGTAACATCCTCATTTGGGAACTCTTCTCGAGCAACTTCTGAAGCAGAGTAAACGGAAGCACCACTCTCGTTGACCATGGCAACCATCACTGTAGCAGGCAAACCAAGGGATTTAATAAACTGCTCTGTCTCACGTCCCGCCGTACCATTACCTATCGCTATAGCTTCAATACGATGCTTCTCTATCAGATGCTTGATCGTCTCTCCCGAACCATAAACGTCTTTCTGAGGTTCGTTGGGGAAGACAGCTGCAAATTCCTGTAGGTTTGCCTGCCTGTCAAGACAAACTACCTTACAGCCGGTTCTAAATCCCGGATCAATAGCCATCAGGTTTTTCTCTCCCAATGGCGCAGCCATTAGAAGTTGTTTTAAGTTTTCTGCGAAGACACCAATAGCATCTACATCCGCACCTTTTTTCGAATCAAGCCTGATCTCTGTTTCTATACTTGGCTTGAGTAATCTCTTGTAGGCATCCTTCACAGCGATCTTGACTTGGTCAGCTGCTTTATTATTTGCCCGAATCATCTCCTGCTCAATGGCATTGATAGCACCGTCTTCATCGGGTGAGATATCTACGAGTAGGAACATCTCCTTTTCTCCTCTCCTAATGGCAAGCAAGCGATGCGAGGGTATCTTGGAGATAGGCTCCTGCCAATCAAAGTAGTCCTTATACTTTGCTGCCTCCTGTTCCTTGCCCTTGATTAGCTTAGATGAAATAACACCTTCACGTTTGAAAAGATCTCTTAGCTTACTTCTGATATCAGCATTTTCATTGATCTGCTCTGCGATAATATCTCGAGCTCCCTGGAGTGCATCCTCAACGTTATGCACCTCCTTTTCTTCATCAACAAAAGCTCGGGCAGCTTGCTCGGGGTCTATCTCATGCTGTTTTACAATTTCAGTGGCTAGTGGCTCCAAACCTTTTTCCCTAGCGATAGAGGCTTTGGTCTTGCGCTTTGGCTTATAAGGGAGATACAGGTCTTCCAATTTTGTCATGGTCTCCGCCGACAAGATTGCTTTCTCTAATTCAGGAGTCAACTTTTCTTGCTCCTTAATAGATTTCAAAATAGCTTCTCTTCTTTTATCCAGGTCACGAAGTTGCTGGCTTCTATCTCTTATAGTCGTGACTGCCATGTCGTCCAAACTACCAGTTCGCTCTTTGCGATAACGAGATATAAAGGGCACTGTAGCACCTTCATCGAGGAGTGATATAGTCGAAGCTACCTGCTGTGGTCTAAGAGAAAGTTCGGTCGCGATAATTGAGATATGGTCCATCCTTAAAATCTTTAGGGTCGCCAAAATTAGATTTTTATCTGAATTATTTTAGAGCTCACTTTGTAATAGAGATTGACAAATGAATTAAGTATTTCATCCTCTGATATTTATGGCTGGGAAAAAGTTGAGTAAGGAACTGAGGGAATGGATCATTCTCGCTAGTGTAGCAGGATTTCTATATTTCACAGGCTTACACACTCCAGTAATCGGTTTTCTCCAAAGAGTTGTTTTAGCGACAGGCATCATCACACCAGATATTCATGAAAGCAGTACTACTCAAGCCAATTATAGTATCAATCTAGAAGATCTGGAAGGGCGACCAGTCTCTTTTCAGGCCTTTAAGCAAAAGGTAGTGTTTCTTAACTTTTGGGCTACCTGGTGTGCTCCATGTATAGCGGAGATGCCGGATATTCATGCACTTTATGAAGCTACCGGGAAAGAAGTAGAATTTATCATTGTTTCGGTAGATGACGATAAGCAAAAAGCAAAGGCTTTTATAGAGAAAAAGGGATATCGCTTTCCTGTCTACTTTCTTCGCTCATCTCTTCCCGCTCCTTTTAGCGCAAGTACAATACCCTCCTCTTATGTTATCTCTCCTCAAGGCAATGTGGTGGTCTCCAGGCAAGGAATGGCCAAGTATAACACTGCGGACTTTAGAACGTTCTTGCTAGCCCTGTAAACGCTTACAGTTTGCCTTGAGATAGCCCAGTGTTTACCGCAAGTCGGTATAATACCCTCGCGCCTACATTAGCATCCCACTTGCCATTTCCTACTTCAGACAGATCAAAACCTACTATTTTTCGGCCTGATTTTACCACCTCATCTACCAGGAAAACTGCTTCCTCAAAGGTGAGACCACCAGGAACAGGTGTGCCTGTAGCTGGACAAAGTGATGGCTGCAACCCATCGATATCAAAGCTTAAATAGACGTTTGCGGGTAGAGAAGATACAATCTCTTTGGCCCATTCTGACCAGGTCTTTCCTTTGAACATCAACTGTTTAATGTGGTCATCATAAAAAACATGAATGGGCTTAGAGCTTTTACTTATGTACCGCTCTTCCTCCAGGCTGAAATCTCTGATACCAACCTGGGTCAGACTCTGAACTCCACTTAATTGTATCGCATGATACATAATAGAGGCATGTGAGTAATCAAACCCTTCATATGCCTGCCGAAGATCCATATGGGCATCAATCTGCAGGATGCCGAACTCTAGCTGATCACTTAAAGCACGCATTAGACCAAGTGGTGTGCTATGATCCCCTCCGAGCGTACCACATATCTTGCCTTCCTCCAAAAACCGTTTAGCACTTTGATATACCCAATCTACCATCTCAGCACAACCTTCATTAATTTCTTGGAAGAGATGTGCTTCCGGGTTTGATCCTTTTTCCTGCTCAGCAATTAAAACTGATGCAGACTCTCTCAGCTTTTTAGATTGGTTTAACAAGGCCTCGTCTATCTGCTCCATGGCAAGCCTCAATAACCAGGGTGAGTGGAATCCATAAATGGCAAGGTCCAATTGAGGAGATTCATGGAGAATTGCCATAGGAGCGGTACTGGCACCATCGCCATATGAAGCTGTCACATCCCAGGGCACGGGTATGACTACCAGGTCGGCGCTAGGAACAGTATATGGTAACCCAAAAAGGGTCCCTTTCACTCCCACCGAACTGGGATCGTATTCATTAACCGACATTTAGTTGAGCAGGGCTATGATAACTCTTAAAGGCTCCGGTAGCCTGACCTAATTCGCTCCACTTCAGTCCATCGAAATCGATCTCGACCACCCCTCCAGGATCCATGTTCCCAATAGGCGCTGCAGTCAGGTATTCAGCCAGATATGTAATTGATGGGTTATGCGCGATCATCGCAATAGTGATGACTTTTTCATCAATGGTGTTGAGCGCCTTGAGCAGTATGCGTACGGGAGCTTCGTATAGTTCCTCGTCAAATGCAACTAAAGAGTCTCCAACATTTAGTTCCAATACCAAATTGTTGGCAGTCTCTTTGGCCCGGAGAGCGGTACTGCATAAGATACTATCGAAGCTAATTTCCCTTTGCAGCAACCATCGCCCCAAATATCTCGAGTCACGCTCACCATCAGGAGTGAGAGGCCTGTCCTTATCGCTACCCCCATTCACAGCGGCTTGAGCATGGCGTATCAAAAAGACTTTTTTTAACATTGGTAGGTCGAGTATGTTTTATCAATAGCTTCAAATAAATGAAAACCTCATTGATTGACAAGCAGACTTTGAGTTTATTGGAATTTTTGCCTCATATTTGGATCGAAAACTGTTGCACATGGGAAAAAACTTAGTGATTGTAGAGTCCCCCGCCAAAGCCAAAACGATAGAAGGCTATCTG
>JAHCMJ010000279.1 GCA_019192485.1 Cyclobacteriaceae bacterium HetDA_MAG_MS6
GCTGCTACTATCAATGAGTCTGTCAAACTGACCCATAGCTTTGAGATTGTACGTCCGGTCTAATTCGAGTATGCCTGCAACTTAGTGACATAATCCTCTGACAAGAGTCGTTTGTCGACCTCCGCGGTGGATAAAACTCTACATTGTATTAGTTTTTGGCCCGGTGTTTGAATAGACTCATTCGAAAACCAATTGTCAAGGTCATGAAAGCTTCTATACTAATTGCAGGACTAATCACAATACTAAGTATATCCGGGTGCTCCGATGATACGCTCGTAGGACCTCAGGGGCCTAGGGGGCCAGAGGGACCCTCAGGGCCTGAAGGAAAGCCAGGTGAAACCGGATTTGTCTTTGAGTATAGCGATGTCAACTTTACGTCACCGAATTACGAGGTTTTCTTGCCTTTCGAAGGTTTTGAGGTGTTGGACTCGGACGTAGCCCTAGTGTATTTACTTTGGGATGTACAGGATGTGGATGGAGTGCCAACAGAGATATGGAGACTGCTGCCTCAAACACTACTTACCGAAAATGGCCTACTACAGTACAACTTTGATTTTGCGAAAACAGATGTAAGAGTCTTTCTGGAAGCGGGATTTCCTCTAGATATGTTGACTGCGCAGGATACTGACGGATGGTTTGCCAGGGTGGTGATCGTACCGGGTAGTTTTTGGGAGGGAGGCCGTGTCGATCTTAGCAATTATCACCAAGTAATAGAACTTCTTGGACTTCAGGATCAGCCGGTGTATTCGACCATCAAAAGAAAGCAGTAGCTTCATCGAATTAGGGGATTAGACATTGTCGGTAAAATGCTTGTTCCCCTTTTCACCTTTAAATTTTTCGGCATTGTAGGCCACTGACTGATTTTTGGGAATAGACAGACTTTTCCAATCTGAGCCTTTCAGCACTTTACCAATAAACACGATCTGTCCAATGTGATAGGGATAGTGTGCCATTTGCCTTTGTATGGCATCTACGACGGAGTGCCCCTCATTTCGAATGTAAACAGTCTTTTTTAGGTCTTCACCTGTGAGGGACTCTAGAGCCCCTAAGAAACATTCCCAACCTTCTTGCCATTTAGATAGCATTTCGTCTTTTGAGTCTACATCATTTTCGAATTCAGCATCTCTTTCCCGCCAGGGTTTTTCCCCATCTTCTTGCAAAAAGTTGGTCCAGCGCGAAAGCATATTCCCCCAAAGGTGTTTTACAATAGTCGCAATGCTGTTAGAGTCCTCTCCCGGACTCCATCGAAGTTGTTCTTCTGATAACTGATCAAAGGTTTTTTCTCCAAGGCTTTTGTAGTACTTAGCTAGCTTGAGTGTATTTGCTAAAAAGTGAATATCCATCTGATACATGTTTTTCAGGCCAAAAGACAATAACCTATTTGCTAGTCAAAAAGTGCCCAAAGTGGAATGAGATTCCTGCCACTGTAGGTTGAAGGTGACCATGACATCATCAGCAGTCCACAGGGTTCCCATAAGTGCCTCTGGTGGTTTGATATCAAAGTCAGTCATTTTTAGTGATAGTCGGCCAAAGACTCGGAATAGACCCCCGGCTTCTTGTTCAAGTTGTGCAGAAATAGAGAGCGGTTTAGTAACACCTCCAACAAGAAGTTGTCCTGTGCCACTAATTTTATCTTCGTTCACCAAGAAAAATCCATCATTGAGTTTGATTTCCGGATATCTTTCTTCTTGCAGCGCTTTCATGGTTTTGGTATTCATGATCTCCTTTCCGCTGTCAATGGATTTCGTAACTATTGTGAGTGTTACGAGAAGCGTATCACCATTCCTTTGAAATTCCCCATCAAAGTCCTTTACCTCGGACTCCCAGTCATACAAATTGGAGGAGCCAAGAATGTACATTGAACTGTTTTTTTTCAACAGGGTGAAGCTTTGAGAGAATCCATTGAATATGGGTAAAATAAGAAGTCCAAGTACTGCGATGCTAGATTTCATGGTTGCTTAAGATATTACCCTCAACTTAGGTAGATTGAGATTCTATTCAACTGAGTATCCTCATTGGGTCAAATGTTTTAGATCAGCCAACTCCTGATCTAAAATAAATTTCATCAACTTGTAAGAAATCACCTTGCATTTGCTACTAGTAGGGTGATAAGTGATATGATGCAAAAAGCAGAGCAGGATAACCTCTTTTTGAATTGGATAAATGGATATAAAAATCTGATCTTCAAGTTTGTGAGAGCTTACGCTTTCGAGCTTGAAGATCAAGATGATCTATTTCAAGAGATATGCATCCAGCTATGGCGATCAATCCCAGGGTATAGAGGAGAAAGCGCTGTATCCACATGGATTTATCGAGTAACCTTAAATACTTCGGTAGCGTGGACGAGAAAGGAAAAGAAATACCGAGAAGGGAAGGCTCCGCTCCTGGAGGCACATACAATCCAGAAAGCGTCAGATCAGGACGATCGCCTTGATTGGCTATACAAGCAGGTAATCGAAATGGATAAAATCGATCGAGCACTTACGCTGCTATTGCTAGACGGATTTAGTTATAAGGAAATGTCTAGCATGCTCGGTATTTCTGAAAGTAACGTTGGGGTTAAGATCAGTCGCATCAAAAAGAAACTAATTGAGAAATCAAAAGAAATTATATCAGATGAAGTTTGACGAAATGAAAAAAATCTGGGACAAGCAGAATAACGAGCCCATGTACGCAATCAATGAAAATACACTGATCCAAATGATCCGGAGCAGGATCAGTAAATCCAATTTTTTTCTAAAGCTATACGATGTGGCAATGATAGGTTCTAGTTTCTTCGTTGCTATTTTACTAATTGGAGATACGTGGTTCCATGACGAAAGTCCGATACAATATATTCCGGCTGGAGTAGCAATCATTTTAGGTATTTATATGCTTGTAGAGCGATCCCGAAGAAAGCGTAAAGAGCAGGCATTCAGTCAAAGCCTGCTAGATAGCCTGGATCAAGCCATCTGGTCTACAGCGTACCTGATTCGCAAAGCCGAGACTATCATGTTGTGGTATGTTCTGCCACTTTTTGGAGCCTTGGCTATTTCTGTGTGGCTGATGTCAGAGAAGATATGGGTAGTAATCTGCCTGGCAATCGTAGCATTGTTCTCTTACTTCGGTATCTTATGGGAGCTGAAGAGATGGCATAGACCTAGGAAAAAGGCCCTTATCCACTTGAAAACTATCCTGATGCAGGAATAATCTAAGGCAAAATCCTCCCAAGCTCCTGGCGAGAAATCTTGTTAAGGAAAATCCTCTCAAATCGACCAGCCAAATAGGTAGTACCCAACACAGCCAAACCTTCATCCTGCGTAGGGATCATTTCCGACAGGGTAAATGGATTGATGTAGCCTATATAATGAGTAGCTATAAGAGCGCTGTCACTGTCAAAGAAGTAAAGTGCTATTTGGCGACTTTCGGTTTCGGCCGCCACTACCGTGAAGGTATCATTCCCCAGGGTCAATGAAACAATCTTTGAAGCGCCTTTGGTCCGGATCTCCGGGACGTCCCTGTCTAAAAAATCGATAGATGAATCAATGCCGCTTTCATTTATAGCAATATTGTTTCTTACAAAGTTTTCCTCTATTTGAAAACCACTAAGCGAGAAAGTTCCTGATTCGTGTGAAAACACGCTGCTGATCCCGCCATCAGTAAACTGACCTTGTAGTACTCCTGTAGGTGTTCCTCCTAAATCCGTGAAGACCAGAGACAGGCCAAAGTTGTAGATGCTATTGAAGTAGTACCGGCCGGAGGAGCTTTGTCCCGCAAAGAATGGCAGTTTCTTATCTCGACTGATCAGATGATCAAGCACCAGTTGGTCGGCATCGTTGCCTGCCCCAATGGAGTAAGAAGCTCCATCGACTAATGAGCCATCTTCGCCGACAATAGTAAGTGTAGAGTTGTTGTCTACGGCGTCGTATCCTAACAGGATGAAATTATTGGCGTCCTGCGCAGCAGCAAGTGGAAACGACAAGTTACCATCTACTGGCTGAGGAACCGTAGTGTTGCCGTCTTGGTCTATTGTTCCGATCTGCGCCGTAAAGTTCGATTCCAGCATGCAAAAGAAATAGAACATACTATCCTTTTCCAATAGTCCTGGAGCTGGAGAGACGTAGGTGTTGGCGAGGGACTGTACAAATTGAATGTTGCCATCATTGTCAGCTTTTAGCACGCGGATGCCTTGATAATCAGAATTGTCCTGGTTGATCCCTGAGAGTATGACAAAGCCACCATCGATAGTTTGTTGTACGCCTACAGGTCGATAAACTGCATGGAAATCCAGATCATCAAAGATCCTGGTGAAGGATAAATTGGAACTCTCCTCCTCCGTGCATGCCATAAAAAAAAGCGCTGGAAGAATAGGGAAACGTAATATTTTAAGCATTTCTATTAATAAGGTTGAAATTGGCTGCTGATATATCTAAGTGGGAATAAAAAACTAATGGACAGGCTAATGTTTTTGAGCTTGAAGTCATCATAGGTATCTCCGATACCAGCGAGCTCCGTCTCGGTGAAGCGATATTCCGGCTTGATCATTTCGCCAAAACTTTGTCTATAGGCTAGCTCAAGCACTGTCCTGATATTCAGTGCGTCATAGCTTACTCCTAGTCCTGCGAGGAACCCGGAGGTGCTTTTGTTAAAAGCGTCTTTGACACCCACAGAGACGACTCCGGCATCGATGATCTGTGGCGAACCTGGCTGGAAATCTGTTTGTGAAAAGTCCGCTTTCTTATCCGCGCCAGATACAATAGCGTAGTAGACACCAGCCATCACATATGGCCTGGCCTTACCTCTGGTGATATCGTACTTCACGTAAAAGGGCAGTTCCAGAAGATCCATCCTCTGCTCGATTTCATAAGTGGTTTCAAAACTTTCAGTGGCAGTGGCTCCCGCCCAGGTAAATGTATTCTGGTAAGAAAACCGCTGCCGTCTGAAGTTGGGTTGTATGCCAATTGAAAAGCCCCTGTGATAAAAGGTAATGTCTATACCAGCGTGTGCTCCTATCAACGAATAGTCGTCGTAGGATTTATCCAGCGTCTCCGCATCAAAATTGATGGGACTGATTGCTGAATATCTTTGAGTAGGATCCGCTTGAGAAAGATTAGTGCCAAACTTCAAGCCTAACCACCATTGCGTATTTAGAAAGTCTTTTAAAGGATTCGATGGCCGTTTGCGTTGGGCATTTGCTGTTGCCACAAAACCAACCAATAGTAAGAATAACAGTAGTCTGGTATAGCGGATCATCTGATTACAAGTTTTTGAGTGGCATTGAGTTTTTCGCTGCTGACTTTCACAAAATATATCCCGGGGGTTAGATCTTTTAGGTCTAGGTCAATTGTATGGTTACCGGGGTCAGCTTGGTACAAGCCGAGCTGTCTTACAGATTTACCCTGAGCATCTATAAGTTGAAAGTCCACAGATTGTCGATCATTTACATGATACCTAAGCTTAGCGGTGTCCTTAGCTGGGTTGGGATAGATGCTATCAAGACCATATCGCTTCTCTATGAAGGGATCTTTTCCAAGAACCACCTCTCGAGTAAGTACCAGATTCGGGTCAGTGAGGAAATCACCAAAGAAGATGTCATTGGCAATTGTGGCTTCATCCACTTCCATCCAATCTCTCAAGATGGTAGCATATAGCTGGCGATAATCATACTGCATCGCTACATTGTTGAGGGTCATGTCCGGGTTGTTCCCATAGACACCAGGGTTGACATTTCGCCCAAAAAGCATGACAGAAGCTCCAGTGCCATGATCGGTACCGTATGATCCATTGGAGCCAACTCGTCTACCAAACTCCGACATTGTCATGGTCAATACTCTGTCCTCAATGCCTCTGGTAGCCAAATCTCGTTGAAAAGCCCGCATGGCTGATGAAATATGATAAACAAGTGAAGAGTGAGCTCCAAAGGTGCTATCATAGGATTCTACCTGCTGAGCATGTGTATCAAAACCCCCAATTTTGACTAGAAAGACCTTAGTCTTCACTCCTTGATCAGGTCCGCCTCCATGCAAAAGCCTCGCAACTAATTGTAACTGGTTGGTTAAGGGGTTTCTGGTATTTCCTCCGAAAGGGTATATTTCTGGATATGTTACGGTGGACGCTGGTGCATTTTCATATACCTCTTGCAATCTCTTGATATAGACTTCAGACTTGTCTTCCAGGCCAAGTATCCAGTCCATTTCTTTTTCGTATGGTGATCCATTGAGGACAGCCGGAGGTAGACCTCTTGGATCTACACCTTCATCTTCAAAACCTTCGA